>CACXHI010000210.1 GCA_902767395.1 Oscillospiraceae bacterium | reverse complement strand
CCACATACCTGCTTTTCCTGTGCTGTTTTCTGCCGTTTTCCGTTTAAAAAGGGGCTGTCGCAATTCTCACGTTTTGCGACAGCCCCTACACGTCATTCTGAGCGCAGTGAAGAATCCGTCCCCCTCCGTTTCGTCACACGGGAACCGTGGCGCACTGACGTGCGCCGCTGCCGGGCGTGGGTGCAGATCGGCAGGGGTTACTCTGCCTCTGCCAGCGCGCGCAGGAGGGTCCGGAACAGCGCTGCGGTGCGCGGTGCGAGGGCGTCGGGGTATTCGTAGTCCGCCGTGTGCAGGGGCGGGGTCGCCTCGCCCGCGCCGACGCCGAAGAAGCAGGCGGGCACATGGCGGCCATAGTGTCCGAAATCCTCCGACCAGCGGAAGGGCACGTCCAGATCATCATAGGCGATTCCGTTCTTTTCACAGGCGCGCTCCAGACTGCCGAGCAGGGCCGCGTCGTTGACCGTGGCAG
This sequence comes from Oscillospiraceae bacterium, assembly GCA_902767395.1. Taxonomy (GTDB): domain Bacteria; phylum Bacillota; class Clostridia; order Oscillospirales; family Oscillospiraceae; genus JAFRPC01. The sequence continues at coordinate 3,764 of CACXHI010000210.1, read as the reverse complement.
GGAAGACGTCCAGCCGCTCCACGGTGCAGGTCAAGCCATTGGCCTCGGCAGCCTCGCGCACGGCCTGATCGACCTGCGCGTTCAGCGTCTCAAACGCCTCCGCCTTCTCCGCGCGGAGCGTGGCCCAGAGGACGCCCTGCGAGGCGGCGACGCCGAAGGCGCGGTCGCCGGTGTGCATTCCCACAATCGTGGCAAGGGCCATACAGGCATTCGCCTCCGCCGCCTCGGCTGCCAGCTCCGGCAGGCGCAGCGCCAGAGCTGCGACGGCGGCGGTGGGATTCACGCCGTTTTCGGGATAGGCCGCGTGCGTGGGGCTGCCGGTCAGGGTGATCTCCACACCGCAGGAGGCGCAGGCAAAGGTGCCGCGCCGGAACAGAACGCGGCCCAGCGGCGCGCCGGGAATGTTGTGACAGCCGATCATGCGGGTATTCTCCCGGGTGAGCCCCTCCAGCGCAAACAGCGCGCAGCAGTCCGCGCCGCCGCGTCCGGTCTCCTCCGCGTGCTGGAAGAGCAGAATCACGTTGCAGCCGAGCCGCTGGCCCTCCAGCAGCAGCGCCAAACCCAGCAGGGCCGCAGTGTGTCCGTCATGCCCGCAGAGGTGGCGTGGGCCGCAGGCCGTCGGCACGGCGTCGTGATCGGCCCGGACGACAAGGGTGCGCGCCGCGCCCTCGTCATGCTTCGCATAGAGCCAGCTTCCCCGGTCTATGACCGTGAGGCCGGTATGCTCGTTCAAGAAGGTTTTGATAAACGCCTGCGTTTCGCGCTCCTCCCCCGAGGGCTCCGCGAGTGCGGAAAGCCTATGCCGCGCTTCCATGATTTGCTCCATAACGGTTTGGTCCAATGGAATCTCTCCTTTCTGATTGTCTTGTCAACGCTGCGTCTATCTTATCACACAGGGTCGGAAAACACAATCGCTTTCTTCTGTCTGTCGGGACGCAACGGTTGACAAGCTCCGGCGGCAAACGTATAATAAACAGAGTGATTGTGATTTCTGTCCGAAAGGAATTCGACCATGAACAAGTTGATTGCGGAGCTCCGAGGCGGCGCCTATGCCGCGCGCCTGACGCGGCTGTACGGCAACCCGGACGCGGGTCGCGCGCTGGGCGTGGCGGAGGCCTTTGCCGCCCGCTTCCCGGCGCAGCGCGCCGGAACCGCCGATTCCGCCGCCCTTCGTCCCGCGCTGTTCAGCGCGCCGGGGCGCACGGAGCTGGGCGGCAACCACACCGATCACCAGCACGGCCACGCCCTGTGCGCAAGCGTGGATCTGGATCTGCTGGCCTGCGCCGCGCCGAACGGTCTGGGCCGCATTCGCGTAATCTCCGAGGGCTACGCCCCGGTGGAGGTTGCTCTTGACGCCCTCGACCCCCAGCCGTCCGAGCGCGGCAGCACGGCGGCGCTGGTGCGCGGCATGGCGGCGGGCGTGGCGGCGCGGGGCTTTTCGCCCTGCGGCTTCGACGCGTGGGTGCATTCCAACGTCCCGGCGGGCTCCGGTCTGTCGTCCTCGGCTGCCTTTGAAATTCTGATCGGGACGATCCTGAACGCCTTCTGCTGCGGCGGGGCGCTCGACCCGGTTTCCCTTGCGATGCTGGGGCAGAGGGCGGAGAACGTCTACTTCGACAAGCCCTGCGGCCTGCTCGATCAGCTCGGCGCGGCCATCGGCGGGGCTGTGGCGCTCGACTTCCGCGATCCCGCCGGGCCGCTGGTGGAGCGGATCACCTTTGATTTCTCCGCGACAGAGCATACGCTCTGCATCCTCGACACCGGCTCCACCCACGCCGATCTGACGGGGGACTACGCCGAGATTCCAAACGAAATGAGCCGGGTGGCGCGGTGCTTCGGGCGTTCGGTGCTGGCGGAGGTGGCGGAGGCGGACTTCCGCGCCGCGATTCCCGCTCTGCGCCGGCGCTGCGGCGATCGGGCGGTTCTGCGCGCCCTGCATTTTTATGACGACGACCGCACCGCTCAGGCCGAGGCCGCGGCCCTGCGGCGGGGGGACTTTGGGGAATTCCTGGGCCTGGTCAACCGCTCCGGCCTGTCCTCGCTGGAGCGTCTGCAAAATATCAGCGCTCCGGCCCACCCGGAGCAGCAGGCGGTCCGGCTGGCGATTTCTCTCGGGCGCGAGCTGCTGGCGGGACGCGGGGCGATCCGCGTCCACGGCGGGGGCTTTGCCGGAACCGTGCAGGCCTTCGTGCCAAACCCGATTCTGGAGCCCTTTTGCAGGGGAATCGAGGCCGTGTTCGGCCCGGGCAGCTGCCGCCCCGTTCACATCCGGCCCGTCGGGGGTTGGGTGGTGTCGCAGTCGATTGATAATTGATTCATAGGAGGCAAGATGATGAAGCGTTGTGTCATTGTCGGCGGGGCCGACGTTCGGGACTATAAGCGTGCGCGGGCTGCTCTGCGCGAAACGGACGCAGTGGTATACTGCGACAGCGGGCTGAAGCATCTGGAGGGTCTGCGGCGCAGTCCGTCGCTGATTGTCGGGGACTTCGATTCCCACAAAAACCCGCTGCTTGACGTGGAGACCATTGTACTGCCCTGCGAAAAGGACGACACGGACACGGTCTACGCGGTGCGGGAGATGGTGCGGCGCGGGTATGACGACTTTCTGCTCCTCGGCGTGATCGGGGGCCGCTTCGATCACAGTCTGGGAAACGTGTCGGTTTTACTCTATCTGGACGCGCTGGGCAAGCAGGCACGGATTGTGGACGACTTCGGAGAGATGGAGATTGTCTCTGACCGGACGGCCTCCGTTGGGCCGGAATATGCCTTTTTCTCCACGCTGAATCTCACCGGGCGGGCCAAAGGCATTACCATCGAGCACGCCAAGTATCCGCTGCACGACGCGGAGATTTCCTGCGAATACCAATACGGCATCAGCAACGAGGTGCTGCCGGGACAGACGGCCACCGTGTCCGTCCGCGACGGCAAGCTTCTGCTGATCAAGGTCATTTCAGAGGGATAGGAGCTTGATTCCACGATGAAACCTGTTTTGCGCTTTCTGAAAAAAGAGCTGATGCTGACCCTTTCGCTGCTGGCGGCAGGGGCGGCGATGCTGATTACCCCGCCCACGGCGCGGCTGCTGGAGGATATTGACTGGCGCACGCTCGGCACGCTGCTGATGATGCTCTGCGTGCTCGAGGGCTTCAAGCAGGAGAACGTCCTGCGTCCGCTGGTGCGTCTGGCGGGGGGCTGCGGACGGATGACGACGCTCTCGCTGTTTCTGATCTTCGGCGTATTCTTTTCCTCCATGTTCGTGACGAACGACGTGTCGCTGATTATCTTCGTGCCGCTGACCATTCTGCTCTTCCGCAGCGGCGGCAAGGAGCGCTACATCCTGCCAGTGATCTCGATGGAGAACATCGCGGCCATTCGCGGCAGTCTGCTGATGCCCTTCGGCAGTCCGCAGAACCTCTTTCTCTACGGGAAGTCCGGGGTGAATGCCGGACACTTTATGCTCCACATGCTGCCGCTGTGCGCCACGTCGGCGGTGCTTCTGGCAGGCTTCGTCTTCTTCCTCTACCGGAAGAACCCCCGGGAGACAATTTCCGCCGCCGGTGCGGAAACGGCGTGGGCCCCGGAGCGAAAAAAACAGCGCCTCGCCTACGCCCTGCTCTTCGTGCTGATCCTCGCGGTCATCGTCACGCGCACGCCCTACTGGTACGTTGCCGTGGCGGTGGTGCTGGGCGTGATCCTCGCGGTGGACCCCAAGCTCTTCGGCAAGGTGGACTACGTGCTGCTGGTGACCTTCCTCTGCTTCTTCATCT
>CACXHI010000209.1 GCA_902767395.1 Oscillospiraceae bacterium | reverse complement strand
GGAAAGCGTCATGTATCCGCCGCTGTTGCTCATGTAGCTGTAGAGCGTTCCTGTAGCGCGCAGCGAGCCCTGAACGTTCTGCGTCCGAATGAGTCCGGCAATCACAGAGACAGGCGTTTCCAGTGTGACGCTGCCCTGATAAAGCTGCGTCCGTTTGCCCTTGCAGGTGACGAACACCTTGACCGCTGCGGAGGCTTTGCCGGCGAACAGGGGGTCGTGGAAATTGTGCTTCGCAGAGATGACGCTGCCCTCCTTCAGAAGGCTGCGCTTGGAAGAGGAGATCAGATCGCCGTCTACATACCACTGCACGTCACATTCCGACCAGCCTTCCGGCATGTTGGAGAGCTTTAGGCTCAGCGTGAGCTGCTGATTCGCCTCGCTTGCGACGCCGGAGTCCGTGCGGGTCGCAGTCGCGGATTCCATCGTTTTGTAGGGATTGTCCACCGTTTTGCCGGTCGGACAGTCGTTGCCCAGAAGCGTGCCTCGCCGCTCCAGCGTCTGGATCTTGCCGGAGCCGTTGATGTAGACCCGCTCGCCGAGTACGTTGGCCTGCTTAATGGTTCCATAGACGGTCATTCGGGCGTCATCCATCAGGTTCACCGTGTCGATCTGACTGCCTTCATATACGATGAGGCCGCCAAAAACGTTCACAACTGCGGCAGAACAGTGTAAGCGCCCGGCGTCGAGCACCGTAACTGTGTTCAGCTTCTTGTCGGATGAAACCGTCGCAGGGCGGCACAGAACCAGCTCCTGAACGTTGCAGCCGGTCATGGTGAGATTCACCATGTCGTTACCCTGAAGAATCAGATGGCCGGTTACAGTCAGACGGTTGAGCGAAATGGAAGTGGCATCCGTGCTCATGATCAAATCGCCGTTGACGGTGGTGTTCGCGGGAACCGTGCTGGAGGCAAGGGCCATCCGCCCGGTAAAGCTCTGGGAATCCATCTTTGTACCGAGCTTGTTCAAAAAGCCCATAATGACCGTTGCAAGCTCCTCGCGGGTGATTTTGTCCTTGGGCAGAATCTTTCCGTTGTTGCCGGCAATGTTTCCGCGTTCGATCATGGCGGAGATCTCGTTGGCGGACCAATCGCTGACGTCCGCCCAGTCGCTGAAGCGGTAGATTCCCTGACGGCTGTTGCTCTTGACGCCGAACAGACGTGCCAGAACGACAAACACCTCTTCACGAGTGACGTAGGTGTTGGGTGTCAGAATCCTGGAGGAGGGATCCGCGACGGGGAACATGCCGAGGGAAACGGCGAGCTGCATGTAGGTGTAATACCAAGCCTTGCGCTTGACGCCCTGATAGCCGGAAAGATCGGCCAGCTTTTGGGTCTTCAGGATGCACATCATGATCGTGGCGAGCTCCGCCTGCGTGGTGTTGTTCTTCGGGGCCAGATCATGGGCCGAGACGCCGACCATCAGGCCGTTGCGCACGGCAAAAATCAGAGCCTGCTGGGACCACTTTGTTTTCAGGTGGAACCAGTCGATGATTTCTGCGTCGGTCATTTCGGAGAACGGCTTGGGGGGCTGCGCGACCTCAGCCATCGGCGCGGCAGGCTGCTCGGTCCGGTCGGCGGACTGCGCCGGGGAGAGCGCGTCAACCTCCGGTGCGGCGGAATTCTCGGTCGCGGTGGCCTCGGTGCGCTCCGTTTCAATGGGCTCCTCGGTGGTCTCAACCGCAGAGGTTGGGGCCTCAGCTTCTGTCTGCTGCGTTTCAAAGGGGAGCGCAGCTTCGGTTTGTTCTTCTGCTGCGGGCGTCTGCGGTACAAGCGCAGTCGGCTCCACAGCCAGAACCGGCCCTGCCAAAAGGAGCAGGCAGAGCAAAAGGACGGTGATGCGGGTGAGTGTTTTCATGGTGATTCCTCCAAATCGTGCGGGGACGGGCTTCTCCACCGGAAAAGCGCCTCTCTCTCTTTTGTATGCTGCACAGGGATAGCATACTCCGAAATGGGAAAAAAAGCAAGCTTGAATCTCAGAAAATCTTGACAAATCGCAAGAATCTGCTACAATGGAACATGCTCCAATTGAATACGACAGTTCGCAACCATCCTGTCGTTAAACAAAACTATTGGACCGCTCCCGCAAGGGGGCCAAAGATGGGCGCAGTGCGCCCAATTTTCTTTTGGAGGGAAACCCTATGAAGCTAACTACCGAACGGATTGCCTTTGCCGGCGTCCTGGCTGCGGTCTACGCAGTCGTCACAGTCTTGGAGGGCTCTCTGGTGCCAACGCTGGCATACGGAGCCATCCAGTTTCGCTTTGCCGAGGCGTTGAGCATCCTGTGCTGCTTCACACCTGCGGCAATCCCCGGCATGGTCCTGGGCTGCGTCGTGTCGAACTTCTTCAACCCGCTGGGCTTTTCAGCGATTGACGTTGTGTTCGGCTCGCTGGCGACGCTGGTGGCCTGCCTGATCACTTGGACAATGGCGCGCCGGATGGAGGAAAAAAGCTGGCTGGTCTGGCTGATTCCTCTGCCGACGGTCCTATGCAACGCGGTGATTGTGGGTGCAGAGATCACGTTGTTCTTCGATGAGAGCGCAAGCTTGACCGCGTGGCTTGCGAACGCGCTGTCTGTCGGTGCGGGAGAGGCTGCCGTGATGTACGCACTGGGACTGCCCCTGCTGTTTTTCCTGCGCAGGAGCAGACTTGCGAAGCAGCTGCAAGCAATTTAGGGCAGCACCGGAAAAACCCTGTAGACAAGCCGGAAGTGGTTTGTCTACAGGGTTTTTCCGGTGCTGCTCTCCTTTTTCGTGGGCAGGACGGCGGGAATCGCGCCGACGAAATTGGACATCGGCATGGTCTGGAGAACGATTCGACCGGGACCGGTCAGGATCGTGTTGAACAGGCTTTCGCCGCCGAACAGCACGTTCTTGACACCCTTGACCTGCTGAACCTCCAGCTGAACCGTGGCGTCCATCATTGCCAGATAGCCGGTGTCAATGACCATCTGCTGACCCGGCGCCAGATCGTACTCCATGGTGGAGCCGTCGATCTCAATGAAGGCGATGCCGCTGCCGGAGAGCTGCTGCATGACGAAGCCCTCGCCGCCGAAGAAGCCGGCAGTTAGCTTTTTCTGCATGTAGACGCTGAGCGACACCCCCGTGGTGGAGGCGAGGAAGGACTTCTTCTGGCAGATGATGGGGTGATCCGGGGTGATCTCATAGGCGCGAATGGAACCGGGGAAGCTGGAGGCAAAGGCAATCATGCCGGGGCCGTTCTTGGCGGTGTAGTGGTTTTGGAACATGCTTTCGCCGGAGAACATCCGTCCGAGCATCTTGCCCGCGCCGCCGCCGACAGTCTTCATCTCCATGTTGGGAGACATCCAGCTCATTGCACCGGCTTCGCTGATCAGCGTTTCCTCGGGATTCAGGTTGCAGATGACAACCGGCATGGGTTCGCCATAGATTTGGTAGTTCATAATGCTCCTCCTTGTTCTGGGATGGATGGTGGATGACAGCTTATGATCACGCACGAAGCGTTATGCACGGCAATCGGCCGGAACCGATGACCGGATCGTTACGGTTCCGACCTGTCGGATCAATCCTTCAAGAGCTTTCTGCGCGCAAAGTTGATCGGGCCTTCCTGCAGACGGTTGATCCAGCTCAGACTCTTGCCGCAGCCGAAGGCCACACAGGAGTCCGCGTCGTCCGCCACGGTGCAGTGCATTCCGGTGTGCTCCGTAATCAGCTTATCCATACCCCAGAGCTGTGCGCCGCCGCCGGTCAGCACGATGCCGTTGCGGGCAATGTCGGCAACCAGCTCGGGGGTGGTCTGTTCGAGAACCGAGAGAATGGCCTCTACGATCTGCTTCGCGGGGCGGCGCAGCGCTTCCTGCATCTCTGCGGAGGTGACGCGCACCTCCCGAGCAAGGCCGGTCTTGAAGTCGCGGCCCTTGACCAACGTTTCCACCGGCTCGCCCCGCTCGAAGACCGTTCCGACGGTAATTTTTGTCTCCTCGGCGCTGGCCTGTCCGATAATCAAGCCGTTCTTCTTCCGCAGATAGCGGATGATGGCCTCGTCGAAGTTGTCGCCTGCCACCTTGATCGAGGTGGAGTTGGCAATCCCGTTCATGGTCAGCACGCCGACGTCCGTGGTGCCGCCGCCGATGTCCACGACCATGTGCCCGTCGGGGCCGTCGAAGCTCAGATTCGAGCCGAGGGCGGCGGCCAGCGGCTCCTCAATCAAATAGACCCGGCGCGCACCTGCCTCCTGCGCAATCTGTACGACGGCCCGCTCCTCGATGCTTGTGATGCCGCTGGGAACGGAAATCACGACGCGGGGCTTGACAAAGGCGTTGCGGAAGATCTGGCGGAAGAATTCAGCCAGCATCCGCTCCGTCAGCTCATAGTCCGAGACAACGCCCTCGCGCAGCGGACGCATGGCGACCACGTTGCCGGGCGTCCGCCCCAGCATATTGCGCGCTGCGGAGCCGACCTTCAGGATCTTGCCCGTGTTTTTGTCCACCGCGACCACGGACGGCTCGCGCAGAACGATGCCCTTGCCTTCGGCATAGACGACGACATTGGTGGTACCCAGATCAATACCCAGATCCTTAGAAAGAATAGACATATTTCATCACCTGCTGTGTTTGTTTTTTGGAGTCCTCGGTTTACGAGACGGCCGCTGCCAGCGTGGCCACGTCAACGGATTTTGCGCCCGCTGCCAGCAGCACGCGGCTGGCTTCGGAGACGGTTGCCCCGGTGGTCAGCACGTCGTCGATCAAAAGAATCCGTTTTCCCTGCACCGAGGCCGGATTCGTCACTAGAAAAGCGCCCCGGATGTTTCGCTGCCGTTCCTCGGCGTTGACGACGCGCGACTGCGGCTTTCTGCGCCGCTTTTTCAAGGTGGAGACCGGAACCATTCCCAATTGCTCGCCCGCCTCCTGCGCCAAAAGCCGGGTTTGGTCAAACCCGCGCCGCCTGAGCCGCAGGGCGTTAATGGGGATGTAGGTCATCAAATCGTATCGGAGCCCGAGCTGCTGCTCGACGGCGTTTGCGAGCAGAGGACCGTAGTACTGGGCATAGAATCGACAGCCACCGAATTTGTAGCGCCGGAAGGAGTCCCGGACTACGTCCTCATAGCGCAGGGCGCTGGCCCAGCGCCGATAGTACGCACCGCGACGCGCGCCCGAAAACGGCGCGCCGACCGAGGCGGCACAGCGCGGGCAAAGACGCGGCTCGTTCCGCTCCAAAAGGCGGTGGCAGAGTACGCACCGCCGGGGAAAGATCAGATCCCGCAGGATCGCGCCGACCCTGCTCATCCGTCTATGTGGCACAGCCGCCATTTGAGGCCGCTGAATCGCCTTTGCTTCTTGTCATTGTGTACCATGTATTCGATCACGCCCTCGTCGCCCACGATGATCAACAGCTCCCGCGCCCGCGTGATGGCGGTGTAGAGAATGCTTCGGCTCAGAAGCAGGGGCGTTCCCCGCCACGCACAGAGCACGACGGCCCGATACTCGCTGCCCTGACTCTTGTGAACGGTCATGGCGTAGGCCGGCTCGAGCTGGGAGAGCATGTCGTAGGTGTAGACGGCCTCCCGGTCGTCAAAACGGACGGTGACGGTCTGTGCCTGATTGTCGATGGCCTGAATTGCGCCGACGTCACCGTTGAAGATGCCCGAGCCCATGCCGGGCCCGTCCAGCCGGTTCCAGATCAGATCGTAGTTGTTGCGAATCTGCATGACCCGGTCGCCCTCGCGGAAGATGACCTCCCCGTGTCGCTTTTCGTGCTTGTCGGGGGCCGCGGGGTTCAGTGCCTGCTGCAACAAACGGTTTAAGGCGCGCGTTCCGGTCTCTCCCTTACGGGTCGGCGTGAGGACCTGAATCTCCTCGGGGGCAATGTGCATGTTCTGCGGCAGCCGCCGCGCACAGAGGTCGGTAACCGTCTGGCATACGGCCTCGTCGCCGGTGCGTCGGAGGAAGAAGAAATCCTTCCGCTTCTCCTGAAGCTCGGGAAGCTCGCCGTGGTTGACCCGGTGGGCATTCATAATAATCAGGCTCTCTCTTGCCTGACGGAAAATCTCTGTCAACCGTATCATGGGGATTTTTTCGCTGCGGATCAGATCGGAAAACACGTTGCCGGCGCCGACGGAGGGAAGCTGATCGGGGTCGCCAACGAGAATCAGGCGGCAGGTCTCGGGCAGAGCCTGTACCAGCTGATACATCAAGAGCAGGTCCACCATGGACGTTTCGTCCACCACGACCGCGTCGCAGACCAGCGGATTTCTCTGATTGTGGACAAAGACCATCTCACCGCTCTCGGGAGAGACGTCGACCTCCAACAGCCGATGGATCGTGGAGGCGTCGCGTCCGGTCAGCTCGGTCAACCGCTTGGCGGCCCGCCCTGTGGGAGCGGCAAGGAAAGTTTTCAGCCGCATTCGGTCAAAGAGATCCAGAATGCCTCGCAGGGTTGTGGTCTTTCCGGTGCCGGGGCCGCCCGTGACAATCAGGAGCTTTTCCGATGCGGCGGCGTAAATCGCGCTTTTTTGCAGCTCCGCGTACTCGATCTGCTGCGCGGTCTCGACCTCGGCCACGGCGGCGGACAGGTTGAGGGGCAGACCGACCCGCGCGCCAGCCATGTCGGAAAAACGACGGGCAAGATAGCGCTCCGCCTCGCCGTAGGCAGGCAAATAGACCGCCTGCAAGGAGGCCACGTTGTCGGTGAAAATCCGCTCCTGCTCCGCAAGCCGCCGCAGACCTGCGCGGACAGTCTCGCTGTCCAGCCGCAGAAAGGCGCAGGTTGCCTCTATAAGCTGCGGCTCCGGGACGAAGACGTGCCCGCCGGTGCAATTGAAGCTCAGCTCAAAGAGCAGGCCGGCGTCCACGCGGCGCTCGTCCGCGCCGTCGAAACCCAGCGCCAGCGCAAAGGCGTCCACCTGCGCGAAGGGGGCGCCGAAGCCCTCCTCGGTGAGAAAATAGGGATTGTCCTGAATCGCCATCATGGAGAGCTCACCGTAAGCGCGGTACACCCGCACGGCGAGGTCGGCCGGCAGACCGTAACCGCCTAAGAACTCGGCCAAACGCCGAAGCCCCTGCTGGGATTGGAAGCTTTCATGGATTTCCTGCGCCTTGGAGGGAGAGATTCCGGGAATCTCCGCCAGTCGGTCAGGCTCGTTTTCAATGATTTTCAGGCTGTCCGCTCCAAAGCGTTCGACGATCCGCGCCGCGATCTTCGGCCCGATGCCGCGAATCGCGTGGGAAGAGAGGTAGGCGAGAATTTCAATCCGGGATTCCGGCATCAGCCGTTCCAGCGTGATGATTTCCAACTGCTTTCCGTAGGTGCTGTGCGTGCTCCAACG
>CACXHI010000208.1 GCA_902767395.1 Oscillospiraceae bacterium | reverse complement strand
TCGGCATTCCCGCGCTGATGCGGGAGCAGCTCTTCTCTTCCCTCTCCGGCGGAGAGAAGACCCGCGTAAACCTTGCCCGCCTGCTGCTGGAAAAGACCGACATTCTGCTGCTGGACGAGCCGACCAACCATCTGGATCTGCGCAGCGTGGAGTGGCTGGAGAGCTACGTCAAGCAGTTCAAGGGCACGACCCTGACCATCTCCCACGACCGCTACTTCCTGGACAATGTGGTGGATCGGATTATTGAGATTCAAGACGGCAAGGCCGAGCACTACAGCGGCAACTACTCCTTCTATCTGGAGGAAAAGCAGGCGCGGTTCAACCTCCAGCTCAAGCACTATGAGCAGGAGCAGGCCAAGATCAACCAGCTCAGCTTCACTGTGGAGCGCATGAAGGGCTGGGGCATCAACAACCGCGTCCTCTACCGCCGCGCCATGGCGATGCAGCACCGGATCGACCGCATCCGCAAAACCGAACGGCCCAAGACCGAGAAGACGATGAAGGCCCGCTTTGGGGAGAAGGAATTCTTCGGAGACTCCGTTTTCTCCGTGAAGGGGATGGAAAAGTCCTTTGGCAAAAAGCACCTGTTCTCCATCGAGGAGTTACAGGTAGAGGGCGGCGAGCGGATCGCCCTGCTGGGCGACAACGGCGCGGGAAAGACCACCTTCATCCGCTGCCTTTTGGGTGAGGAGCCGGTGGACGCGGGCCGCATTCGCTTCGGCCCGACGGTGAAGCCCGGCTATCTGCCCCAGATTATGCACTTTGCCCACCCGGAGCGGACGCTCTACGACACGATGCTCTATGACAAGAACTGCACGCCGCAGCAGGCCCGGGATCGACTCGGCTCCTTCCTCTTTTCCGGAGAGGACGTGTTCAAAACCGTGGGAACCCTGTCCGGCGGCGAGCAGTCGCGGCTGCGGCTGTGTATGCTGATGGACGAGAAGATCAACCTGCTCATACTCGACGAGCCGACGAACCATCTCGACATCGCCTCCCGCGAATGGGTGGAGTGCGCGATTGAGGAATACGAGGGGACCCTGCTCTTTGTCTCCCACGACCGCTACTTCGTGGACAAGTTTGCCACCCGAATCTGGGAGTTGGAGGACGGGGTCATCAAGGACTATCCCTGCGGCTACGCGAAATACCGTAGCTTGAAGGAAAACGCCGCCATTCGCCCGATTCCGCAAACCGAAAAGCCCGTGAAAAAAGAAAAGCCCGCTCAAAAGACGGACAGCAAGGCGCTGGAAAAGGAAGTGCGCCGCTTGGAGCGGGAGATTGAAAAGCAGGAGCAAACTGTCGCCGCGTTGGACGAACAGCTTTTGGCCGCAGCTGCGGACTATAAGGAGCTGATGCGGCTGACCGGGGAAAAGGAAGCTGCGGAGGCAACGCTTGCAGAGCTCATGGAAAAATGGGAGCTGGCCGCCGGGCAGCTTGAATAACACAAGACCCTTTCGCCGGTTCGACGAAAGGGTCTTGCGGTTTCCTCAGTGGAACAGATTCAGGAAGCTGTCCAGCAGACCGCCGGAGGCGGATTCCTCCTGCTGCTGGGGATTGTCCACGATCTGAATGGAGTTCTGCGCGTTTTGACTGGACGAATCCGAGCCGCCGCCCAGAAGGGAGGAAAACAGGCCGGAGGCCAGAGACGCATTGCTGTTGGAGCTGCCGCCGAAGAGGGAGCCAAGCAGGTTGGTGCTCTGCTGGGGCTGGGACGGCTGACCGCCGCCCAGAAGACCGCTCAAAAGTCCGCCGGAGCTTGGCTGGGTCTGGGCCGGCTGACTGTTCCCGCCGAGGCCGAGCAGGCCGCCCAGCATCCCGAGCAGTCCGCCGCCGGCGCTGCTCTGGTTGGAGCTGCCAAGCAGGGACAGGAGCAGGGGGGCCACAAGGGCCAAAATGGTCGTGGTCTTGGCCTTGGTGACGCCGGTCGCCTTGGAGATTTCCGCGACCAACTCGTTCTGATCCTCGCCCAGCACATGGCCGAGAATTTTCTTGCCGTCCTCAAGATCCGCGTTTTTCAGAAACTCCCCCGGCTTGGAGGTATCGGCGGTGCTGTGATCGGACAGAGCGCGGCTCAGGGACTCGGCTCCCGCCTCTGCGCCGGCGTTGCGGCGCATCCCGCCCACAAGGGCCGGAATTCCGGCGGAAAGCACCTTGGCCACGTCCTCCCGGTTGACCTTGGTACGTCTGCTCAGCGCGGACAGGCCGGAGCCGGAGAGCAGCGTGCCGATGGAATTCAAATCCAATGCCATTCTTATTCCCCCGTGGTGTCCACCGCAGCGGATGTCGTATCAACCGGACGCTCCTGCTCGGTCTCGTCGCCGTCCTCGACGTTCAGGCTCTGGAGCTGGAGGCCCATCTCCTCGGCATAGTGCGCCGCGCAGTAGGAGCAGATCGTGGTTCTGCCGGACTCAATGGCCTCGGTGACACTGCCCTTGTAGACGGTGCCGGAGGTACGGATGTAGGGGCAGCCGTTCTCTTCGTCCGCGTTCAGGTGGTACTTGTGTCCAAACTGCGTCCAGTAGACGTCGGTAGTGATCTGCTGCTCGGCTTCTTCCTTCTGCTCGGCGGTAATGGGATGGTAGTCGGCAGAGGCCGCGCCGGTAATCAGCAGGGCCACAATGGCCACGATGGCGGCAATGGTCTTGGACTTCTTATCCAGCTTGTCGTTTTTCAGGAGAAGCACAATCAGCGGAATGAAGCAGATGCAGGCCATGATGACGCCCAGCTCGTTCCAGAGATAGAACAGGAGCTTGCCGCGCTTCTCGCTCATGGGCTTGATGCGGTTGGCCTTCTTCCAGAGCTGGGCGGCGAGGATTGCCAGCGCCAGATCCAGAACGATCATGATAATCAGGAAAGCGAGCTGACTCAGGCCGAAGGGCGGGTAGAAATAGCCCATCAGGGCCATGATGCCGAAGACCTCGCAGACGATGGCAAGCAGCCAGAGCACGCAAGCGCCGATGCGCAGGCCGACGGTGCTGCCGCCGGTGGGCTTGTTGGGCATGACGATGGTTTGCGCAGGCTTCTTGGCGGCTGCGGCCTTCTTCACGGACTCGGCAGTCTGCTTGCCGGCTTCCGAAGCCTTCGGCGCAGCGTCTTTTTTCTCCGCGTTGCGGACAATCTTTTCTGCCATAGGATTTCCTCCGTTTCTTTTCTCTAAATGTTGGGGACTGCTACCTCATATTATCTATACCATGGGGATTTTTGTCAATAGAGAAATTGTTTTTTCCATCGAATTTGTATAAAACACCGGTAAACCAGAATCCCAACATGGCCCCGCAGGTATTCAAAATCAGATCGTCCAGCTCGGAAAGACCGGAGCCGAGGACGAACTGCGCCGTTTCAATCAGCAGCGACAGGGCGAAGCCCGCAAAGACTGCCTGCCAAAACCGTCCGCCGCACAGCCGTACCAGTGCGCCCGCCGGGGCAAACCAGACCAAATTGCCGACAAAAAGATACAGAAAATAGCGCCAGTATCCAATTCGCGCCAGCTTGAGATAGTAGGCAAAGGCGTTGATCTCCACCCGTCCCGAGAACCAGCCGTGGGAAAAGCAGCCGGTGCGAAACACGGTAAGCCGAAGCAGCACAGCCAGCCACAGAAAAACAAAAAGCGGTTTTTTCATCAGTCTCTCCTTCCAACTATCGAAAAGAAGTTGAAAACAACACATTTTCGTAGTATAATGGGAGTGCTACACAGAGCGAAATATGGACTCTAAATGGTCGGATGATATGTTTTGTTTAAATGAACCTTCATTTCCTGCCGTGGAATCAAGGGGCTTTGCGTAGCAGACAAATGAAAAGCTATGTATTTTTCACTGTGTAGCTACTACTTTTTTCAGGGAGGAAACAGAAATGGCGGTTAATCGCAAGTGCCCGAAATGCGGGAGCAATCATGTACAGCTATCGAATGAAAGGAGCAAACATGGTTGCCTTTGGACTGTATTGTTTGGTGTCTATTACCTGTTCTGGGTAATCATCAAATGGTGCATTGGATGCGTAGTATTCTGCCTCTATGATTGGTGGATGGCGATCATCAAAAGGGTCATGGGGAAGGGACATGTCTGGCAGTGTCGCAAGTGGTTCTCCGGAAATAAGCGCGTCTTTTACTGTCATGACTGTGGCTATAACTTCAAAGCGTAATAATGCGAAGAGCAACCCGCACGGATCAGAGATAGGTGAAGCACATACTGCTCCACCTATCTCTGTTATTGTATCGCTTCTTGCATGTTTTCCCTCATCAGCTCCAAAGCCAGATCTGCCGCTTCCTCGGCGGCCTGCGCACGGATCGCCATGCGGTCGCCGTCATAGCGGCGTTCGCGTATCAGCGTCCGCTGCCCGTCCGTGGCGGCAAGATAGACCAGCCCGACCGGACGGCCCGTTTCGTCGCTGTTCGGTCCGGCAATTCCGGTAATGCTCACGCCGTAATCTGCTCCAAGCGCAAGCCGGACCCCCTCCGCCATCTGCCGCGCCACCGGCTCCGAGACTGGGCCAAGCGTATCAAGCAGGGCCTCCTCCACGCCGAGGAGCGCCTGCTTGACGCGGCTGCAATAGCTGATGATCCCGCCGGGATAGACGGCGGAGCTGCCGGGGATGTCGGTGATGGACTTGCCCAGAAGCCCGCCGGTACAGGACTCGGCTGTGGCGACCGTTTTGCCCATGTCCTTCAGCCGACGCACCAGAACCTCAATCTGTGTAATTTTGTGGGGAAGTCCCATATCATTTCCCTCCGAGTTCAATCCAATACCGCTGGACGATCTTTCCGTCCGTGTGAATATACTCATTCTCCAGCACACCGCCGTTTTTCACGATGGATTTTGCGGAGCCGACGTTGTCTTTGTCACAGGTAATCAAGACCCGGTCGATTCCAAGCTTTTTGCATTCCGCAAGGGCAAGCCGAATCATTTCGGTGGCATAGCCTTTTCTCCTTTCGGTGGGCCGGACGCCGTCTCCGATATGTCCGCCCCGCTGCAGCAGAGCGTCGTTCAGCTTATGCCGGATGTTGACTGCACCGAGCAGCCGATCCCGATCCGCGTCCAGCAAAAAGAATGTGGAGGACGGTATTTTGCCCCGCACCTTGTCCTCCCGATCATCCAGCCCTTTCAGATAGGCGTCAAAATCGTGATAGTCGTTTTTGAAAATCGCCCAAGGAGAGTGATCGGTGTGATTCTGCTCCTGATCGGCTCTCCACTCGTCGATCATCTCGCCCAACTGCTTTTCGTAAGCTTTCGACAGTCTGATGAGCTTCAGGTTCATACGGTTTCCCTCCTGTCACAGAAGCTTATCCCTGATAGCGCACCTTGACCAGCTCGGTGTTCTCCAGAGCCCGTGCAATCAGCGCCTCGATGTCTAATTTTTCTTCAATGTGTTCGGCCTCTGCCAGCTTCGGCTTCGTCTTGGGGTGCCTGGGCGTAAAGACCGTGCAGCAGTCCTCATAGGGCAGGATAGAGGTTTCGAGCGTGTCAATCCGGCGGGCGACAGTGACGATCTCCTCCTTGTCCATGCCGATCAGCGGATGGAACACGGGCAGCTTGACCACGGCGTGCGTGACTGCCATGGCCTGCATGGTCTGGGAGGCGACCTGCCCCAGATTCTCGCCGGTGACAAGGCACTCGCAGCCGTGATCCCGGGCAATCCGTTCGGCAATCCGCATCATAAATCTACGCATGATAATCGTGAAGTATTCCTCGGGGCAGTTGTCGCGGATGGCCTCCTGAATCTCCGTGAAGCCCACGACGTTGACCGTCATTCTGCCGCAGTAGCGGGCCATGCGCCGGGCCAACTCCAGCACTTTGTCCTTGGCAAGCTCCGAGGTGTAGGGGTAGGAGAAGAAGTGAATCGCCTCCAGCTCCACGCCGCGCTTGGCAATCATATAGCCCGCCACAGGCGAGTCAATGCCGCCCGAGAGCAGGACTGCCGCCCGTCCGCCGACGCCGGTGGGCAGGCCGCCCGCACCCGGCTCCGCTGGGCCGTGAACGTAGGCCGCGAAGTCGCGCACCTCGACGTACACCGTGTAGTCTGGGTGATGGACGTCCACGGCGACCTCCGGGAAGGCCTCTGCCAACCGCCCGCCGATGGCCTGTGAAATCTGAATCGAATTCAGGGGGAAGCGCTTGTCCGAGCGCTTGGACTCCACCTTGAAGGACTTGGAAGCGGCCAGCTCGTCGCCCAGATAAGCAAGGATGGCGTTGAAGATGGCATCCTCGTTCTTCTCACAGGGACGGCAGCGACAAAGGGACACCGCGCCGAAAACCGTATGGCAGGCCTCCCACGCGCCGTCCAGATCGCAAAGCTCGTTCTCCGGCTCCACATAGACCGTGGACTGGAGGATCGTCACCTTGAAGTCGCCAAACGGACGCATCCGCCGTGCGACGTTGGAGCGCAGCTTGTTTTCAAACTGCTTCTTGTTCGCCCCCTTGAGGACGATTTCGCCCAGTTTCAAAAGAAAGATTTCGTTCATGGGAATTAATTCCTTCCAATTTTATAAGTGCGGTACTGAATGGCCTCCGCGAGATGAGCCACGCCGATTTGCTCCGCGCCGTCGAGGTCGGCAATGGTGCGGGCGACCTTGAGAATCCGGTCATAGCTCCGGGCGGTCAGGCCGAGGGCGTCGAAGGCTTCCTCCATCAAAGCGGCGCAGCCGTCGTCCAGCACGCAGATCCGGTGGAGCTGATCGGGGCGCATCCGAGCGTTGGAATGCGTGTCGCTGCCCGCAAAGCGGCGGTGCTGGATGGCCCGCGCCGCGTTGACCCGCTCCCGAATGGCGGCGGAGGGCTCCCCCTCCCTGCGCTCGCGCAGCTCCTCAAAGGAGACGGCGGGAACCTCGATGATAATATCAATGCGGTCCAGAAGCGGGCCGGAAATGCGGCTGACGTAGCTCTGTACCGACTGCTCCGAGCAGGTGCAGCGGCCCGACGGGTCGCCGTGCCAGCCGCAGCGGCAGGGGTTCATCGCGCAGACCAGCATAAACTGACAGGGATAGGTCTCCGTCGCCGTGGCCCTCGTGATGGTCACAACCCCGTCCTCTAGGGGCTGGCGCATGACCTCCATGGTATCCTTGCGGAATTCCGGCAGCTCGTCCAGAAACAGGACGCCCCGATGGGCCAACGAAACCTCGCCCGGGCGGGGAACGGAGCCGCCGCCAACCAGACCGGGCGGCGTGACCGTATGATGGGGGCTGCGGAATGGCCTGACCGTGACCAGCGGGTTCTCCGGGTCCACAAGGCCCATGATCGAGTGGATCTGCGTCACCTCCAGCTCCTCAGCGCGGGTCATATCCGGCAAAATGGAGGGCAGGCGCTTGGCAAGCATGGACTTCCCGGAGCCGGGAGGCCCGACCATGAGAATGTTATGACCGCCCGCCGCTGCAATTTCCAGCGCACGCTTGGCGTTCTCCTGCCCCATCACGTCCTTGAAATCCGGGACAAAGTGCGTTTGCTCTGCTCGAACCCAGACAGGCTGCGGCTCGATCCGCGGGCCGCCCCGCAGGTGGGCGATGAGCTGGGCAACGGAGTAGACCGGAATCACGGTCAGCCCCTCTGCCAGCGTGGCCTCGCGGGCGTTCTGCATGGGGACGTAGAGCGTCTTGATCCCGCATTTTGTCGCAGCAATCGCCATCGGCAGAACGCCGGGGACAGGACGAAGCTTCCCCTCCAGACTCAGCTCGCCCAAAAAGGCGTGGGTCTCGTCCGGGAGCTGCACCTGCCCGAAGGCCGCCAGAATCCCCAGCAGGATCGGCAGGTCGTAGACCGTGCCGCTCTTTTTCGTATTGGCCGGGGCGAGATTCACCGTGATTCGGGAGGGCGGGAACTTGAAGCCGGAGGTTTTGACGGCGGCACGCACCCGCTCCCGCGCCTCCTTCACCGAGGCGTCCGGCAGGCCGACGATTTCGAAATACGGCAAGCCGTTCGTAATAAAGCACTCTACCGCAATCCGATAGCCCTCGATTCCGTTCAG
>CACXHI010000207.1 GCA_902767395.1 Oscillospiraceae bacterium | reverse complement strand
GCTCTTGGCCTCCAGGACGCCGTAGGGCACCGTCAGCAGCAGGGCGCCGCAGGAGAAGACGATCACGATCAGGAAATTGTCCTCCAGTATCCCGACGAGATCGTAGCTCATGACGTGGTAGACGCCCTTTGCCTCGATCCAGTCGATCACGGTTTGGTATTGGGAGAGAAAGGCGATGGGATGATCCGTTCCCTTCAGCCGCGCCGTCCCTCCTTCGTAGGAACCGATATAGTCCCAATCCTCCTGCGATAGTTCTCCGGCGGAATCCTTGGCAATCGAGCCTCTGAATTCTCCCGTTTCCGGCTGGAACTCCATTCCATATTTCAGAGCAATGGGGTCCTGCGCAGCCGCAGCGGTGATCTGGTTTCGCAGCTGCTCCCGCTCAGAAACAAGGCGAGGAAGATCCGCTGTTGTGATGGTTTTCCCATAGTGCTCCAGCAGATGATCGTGAAACTGCAGATCGGGGCTGCGCCATTTGAACAACGTATCACTGGTCGTGATCAGATCTGGATAGGAGGCCGTATCGGTCAGGGAAAGCGCCTTCCGCTGGCTTTCGGAAACGGCAAAGCAGAAATAGCAAAGCAAGGCCAGTACCAACATCAGCCGCACAGGGCGGAAGCATTTTTTTAGTTCCAATCGGATGATTTTCATGATCCTACATCTCCTTTTTGAAAAAGCCGCGCCAGGCGGCAAAGAACAGTCCGGCTCCGAAGAGGACCCAGGAGCCGACGACCTCCGGCTCCAGCCCGGTCAGGAGGAAGGCCGGATCGTTCTCCAGAAACCAGCGGGATATCCGAATCATCAGCTTTTCGTCTTCGACGGTGAGCAGGACGTTGGCGGGGTTCCAGATCAGCGGCCACCTCCAGAAAGCGGGTTCCCCCTGACAGAGCCGAACGGAAAACAGCCAGACCGCGAGCAGCGCCGACACGAGCAGAAAGCCGAGAAACGCGTTGCGGAACAACAGCCCGGCGGCCCCGGTCAGCAGACCGAAGCTCAGCAGAATCCCCCAGCAGAGCAGCAGGCAGGCGGCAATATGACCGACGAAGGAGGGGTCCTGCGCGCTATGGGCTTGCAGGTAAACGCTTCTCGCCGGATGCAGGGCAAAGAAGCAGCCGACGGACAGGGCGGAGAGGAGCAGGAAGGTCAACGTCGCGGCGGCAAGCCCGGCAAAGATTCGGTTTCCTGCCAGTCTTCGGCCTGTTTTGGTCGCATAGGTAATGGGCGCGGTTCGGGCGACACGCTCCCGCTCCAAGCCCGTCAGGACCAGCCAGAAGCAGAGGAAACAGGCTTCCGCCAGCACTGCGGGAAGGAGCTTGTGATACAACAGCGCGTCCGAGACCCCGAACAGCTCGGGCAAAAGCGCTTCCGATTCCCAGCCCGCGTTGGCCAGAGGAAGGTTGATTTGAATGATGGCCCAATTCAACAGCCCAAATGCCGCCAGGAAGCCCCATAAGAGCCGATCCCGCAAAAGCAGCCGGAGCTCCAAACCAATTTTGCGCATGGCGGCTACCTGTAGAACACAAGGAACACGTCCTCCAGAGACGGCTCCGCCGGGACCGCCTCCGCAGGCAGGCTGCCGCCTGTGAAGCGAAGGTGGACGCGATTTTGTTCCTGACGTATGGAGAGAACGGCATGGGTCTGCTCGAACTGCGGCAGCTCCGTGTCCGGCAGGGTGATCTCAAAGACCTTCCCGCGCAGATCCTGACAGAAGGATTCCGGGGCGCCCTCCCCCGCGACCTTGTGGTCCTTGAGGAAAATCAACTGATTCGCCACGGATTCCACGTCCGAGACGATATGGGTCGAGAGGATGACGATCCGATCCTTGGATAAACCCGAAATGATGTTCCGGAAGCGGACCCGTTCGCTGGGGTCCAGTCCCGCCGTTGGCTCGTCCAGAATCAGCACCTTCGGGTCGTTCAGCAGGGCCTGAGCGATGCCTACCCGCTGGAGCATACCGCCGGAGAAGGTCTTCATTTTCTTGCGCTTCACGTCCGTAAGGCCCACCAAGTGCAGTAATTCCTCCACCCGGGCCGGAACTGTGCCTTTCTCCATCCCCTTCAGCGCGGCGAGGTAGCTCAAAAATTGCGTCGGGGTCTGATTGGGATAGTAGCCCATCTGCTGAGGGAGATAGCCCAGCAGATCCCGGTAGGCGGCGTTCATGGCGCCGATCTCCACGCCGTCATACCGAATCTCGCCCTCCGTTGGAAAGGCCAGCGTCGTGAGCATTTTCATCAGCGTGGTTTTTCCGGCGCCGTTGGGCGCAAGTAAGCCATAGACGCCCGGCGTGAATTCCAGATCAATGTGTTCCAAGACCGTGAAACGGCCATAGCGTTTCGTTACGTCACATACCTTCAGCATAACAAGCCCTCCGTACATAGATACCATATCGATTGCAGAACATTCCGGCAAGCAGAACGTCAACGGCGATCCAAGCCAAAACAGGTACTGCCTGCAGGAGTTCCCAGTAGAACCGGGGCCAAAGCTGGGCAGCTGCGCAGTTCCCGAACACCCACAGGGCCAGCAGACCGCAGGCCGCCCAATTGGATCGGAGTGATAACGCGGCCTGAATCTGGATCAGCGAATAGAGAAACAGCGACGACAGGGAGATGCAGAGCAGCGGCAGGCTCCGGAGATCGAGAACACAGGACAGAACCAGCGTATAAAAGCCCACCGCGGCAAAGCTCAGGCAGGTGATGCAGAACACCCGAAAGGCCATCAGATGCCTGACTGTATAAAGGCAGGTCATCTTGATCGACCATACTGGTCCCTCCGCCTCCTTCCAGAGAGAAAGAGAGAACAGCAGGAAGAGAAAAACGGGCGAAAACGCAAACAGGAAAACTGATCCTTTTTGCTGCGGATCGACCGTCGTCCGCAGCTCCACGGCCCCGACGACGCCGACGAAGGCAAACAGCGTGCAGCAGATTGTAATTACATCCCATGTGCCAGCAAAAATCTGGCGAAGGCCCAGATTGCGGGACATATCCCGCAGAAAGGATCGGATCGTCGGCCGCTTTGCCAGCGGCGCCCGCTCACAGATTTCGCGCACGGATGCCTGAATTTGCTCCTCGCTTGGAAATTGGATTGTCATGATAAGCCTGCCTCCTTTCGCAGCGTGCGGATTGCCGCGTAGTATCTGGTCTTGACCGTTCCCTCCGGCAGGGAAAGAATCTCCGCGATTTCCGGAAAGCTCTTTTCTCCGTAAAACCGCAGCCGCAGGATGCTCTGCGTGTCGTCCGAGAGCTCTGCAATGCGCTGTTGAAGCTGCCGCAGCGCCTCGTCTTCCAGCCATTGCTCCTCCGGGGAGCCGTCGCTTGGAAGCGTCAGCTCTTCCAGCGGAACGGCTTTCTGCCGGAAGCGGTATCCCGGTGATCGGAACAGATCCGCCAGCTTGTGGGACGCGATCCGATAGACCCAGGTGCGGAACCCGGCCAGCTTCGGATCGTACCGTCGGATGGATTGCAGAACCGCGAGAAACACCTCCTGCGTGACGTCCATCGCGGTCTCCATATCCCCAGTCTGGCGGAAAACGAAGACGTAAATCTCCCGATAATAAATGGAGATCAGTTCCTCCGCTGCCTGTCGATCTCCCTGCCGCTGAATGCGCCGAATCAAGGCAGCCTCTTTCTCAACCCTCATCTGCGTCTCCAAACATAGCGTGAATGGTTTTTTCATACATACATTCGCTGAAAGGCGGTCCATAGTTTTATTTTTTTCAAAAAAAGCATTCGTTCCGCTATCCTGAACTGCTGCGCGGAAACAGCTTTCTACCTTCAAAAAACCGTTGCAACGCTGTTGACTTCTGGAACGGTTCCATCTATAATAACACATAATCATCAGAATTGGAACAGGCGAGGAGTCCTCGCTCTGCACTTCAAAGAGCGTCTGGAAACCCAAATTTCGGGCGACAGGCCATTACAAAGGGCCGCCCTGCGCCGCAGCGATTCGCCCCGTCCATAAAGGAGGTCTCCATGGAACAGGTTTTTGTCACCGGTCACCGCAACCCGGACACGGACTCCATCGTTTCCGCCATGAGCTACGCCGCCCTGCAAAACGCGCTGGGCGAGCGGGGCTACACTGCGGCCCGGCTGGGCCACCTCAACGACGAGTCCAAGCGCATTCTGGAGCGCTTCGGCTTCGAGCCGCCGGTCTTAATCAAGGACGTGCGCACCCAGATCCGCGATCTGGATTTTGACACCCCGCCCGCACTCAGCGCCGCGCTCACCGTTGGCCGCGGCTGGGACGTTCTGCGCAACGACGCGACGCTCGCCGCGATTCCCGTGACCAACGAGGACGGCACCCTCTTTGGGATGCTCTCGTCCGGGGACGTGGCCGCCTACGATATCCAGACCATTGAGGACCCCGTGGTGCGCGACGTGCCGCTGTTCAACCTCCTGTCGATCCTCGAGGGCAGGGTTCTGAACGAAGACGTGGGCGCCTGCACCGACGCCATTTCCGGCGAGGTGATTCTCGGTCTGCCCAAGGGGGCCGAGCAGCCGCTGTTTGACCACGAAAACTACGTTGCCGTCTGCGGCGATCAGCCGGAGGTCATCCGGCTGGCGCTGGAATCCAACATCCGCTGCCTGATCCTCTGCGAGGCGGAGCTGCGGCCCGAGCTGCGGTCGCTGCCGACGCGCACCTGCATCATCTCCACCCCCTTCTCCGCCTACCGGGCGGCGCGTCTGATCTTCCAGTCCATCCCCATCGACCGCATCTGTCAGACCGGGAATCTGGTCACCTTCCGCCTGAACGACTACCTCGACGACGTGCGGGAGGTCGTGTCCAAAAGCCGCTACCGCTGTTACCCGATTCTGGACGAAAACGGTCTGGTCGTCGGCACCCTTTCGCGGTATCACTTAATCAAGCCCCGGCGCAAGAAGGTCGTGCTGGTCGATCACAACGAGGCCGCCCAGTCTGTGGCGGGGCTGGAGCAGGCGGACATTCTTGCCATCATCGACCACCACCGTCTGGCGGATATCCAGTCCGCGAATCCCATCTTCTTCCGCAACGAAATTGTCGGCAGCACCACCACCATTGTTGCGGAGATGTATCAGGAGAAGGGCTTGATGCCATCGAAAAAAATGGCCGCGCTGATGTGCGCCGCCATCATCTCCGACACGGTCATTTTCAAATCGCCCACCGCCACGGCCCGCGATCGCGCGATTGCGGGGCGGCTCGCCCGCATCGGCGGGGTGGATCTGGACGAGCTGGGGCAGTTCATCTTTGCCGCCTCGCTGGGCACGGGCAAGACGGCCCGGGATCTGATCTATACCGACTTCAAGGATTTCCACATCGCGGGGCACTATCTGGGCGTGAGTCAGATCACCTGTGTGGATTCTGTCTCCATGCTGGATCGGAAGCAGGAATTCTTGGACGAGATGGAGCGGGCCACCGTCGAAAAAGGCTATAATTTTATGATCCTGATGCTCACCGACGTGCTACTGGAGGGCACGCAGATCATCTTCCTCGGCAACCCGGACGAGATTGCGCAGGCCTTCGGCGCGGAGCCGCGGGACGGCACCCTCTTCCTGCCCGGCGTGATGAGCCGCAAGAAGCAGATCATCCCCATGCTGTCCGCCCTGTGGGGTTAAGAAATTAGCTTGCGCAAACAGAAATCGTTTTGATGGAAGGAACACACTTATGTACGACGTTATCATCATCGGCGCCGGGCCTGCGGGGCTGACGGCGGCCATTTACGCCAGACGGGCGGGGAAGTCCGTTCTGGTTCTGGAAAAGGACAGCTTCGGCGGGCAGGTCACCTTCTCGCCCAAGCTGGAAAACTACCCCGGCTTTGAGACGATCTCCGGCAACGAACTTGCCCAGCGGATGCTGGAGCAGGCGCTGGCGCTGGGAGCCGACGTGGACATGGACACCGTGACCGGCATCGAAAACGGTGAATGGAAAACGGTCATCGGGGAAAACGCCCGCTATGAGGCCAGAGCCGTCATCATCGCCGCCGGGGCGCGGCATCGCCGCCTCGGTCTGCCGCGCGAGGAGGCGTTCATCGGCAACGGCCTGTCCTTCTGCGCGGTCTGCGACGGCGCGTTCTATCAGGGCGGGCACGTCGCCGTGATCGGCGGCGGAAACACTGCCCTGCAGGAGATCCTCCTGCTTTCCGAGATTTGCCAAAAGGTCACGGTGGTGCAGAATCTGGCCTTCCTCACCGGGGAGCAGGCGATGATCGACCGCGTGCTCGCCCGAGCCAACGTGGAGATTCGCTATTCCACCCTCTGCGTGGGCTACGAGGGCGCCGACGCGCTGACCGGGCTGTGCCTGAGAAACACCGAAACTGGGGCGCAGACCACGCTGGCCGTGGACGGGGCCTTCCTCGCCATCGGCACAGAGCCGGAAAACCTGCCCTTTGCCGCCCTCGCGCCACTGAATGAGGCGGGCTACATTCGCGCCGACGAGAGCTGCCGCACCCCCACCCCGGGCATATTTGCCGCCGGGGACTGCCGCACGAAGGCCTACCGGCAGGTCGCAACCGCCGTGGCCGACGGGGCCAGCGCCGCACTGAACGCGGTGCGCGATCTGGATGCGCCGGCGCAATAGAGAAGCCGAACGACTCCCGGCAGGGCACAGCCGCGCCCTGCCGGGAGTCGTTTTCATCAGAATTGTTCCGATCAGGAATAAGAATACGGGGACATCTCCACCCGGATGAAGAAGCCCTCCTTGCCGCAGACGGGGCAGGCCTGAGGCGCGGCCTTGGCGTTGAATTCGTGGCCGCAGTTCAGGCAGACCCAGCCGCAGGCCGCGTCGGAAACAAAGAGACGGTTCTCCGCCAGAAGCTTGCGGAAGGCCTCAAAGCGCCCGGCGTGGCAGTTTTCCACCTGCGCAATCAGCTCGAATTTCCGCGCGATCCCCTCAAAGCCCTCCCGCCGGGCCTCGGCTGCGAAGGCGGGATAGACCTCGCTGTGCTCCTTCGCCTCATTCTGTGCCGCAGCGCTCAAAAGGGCCAGCACAGTAGCGGTTCGATCTACCGGATAGTCGGCGGAAATTTCCGCGCTGTCAATGCCAGCGTCCCCCAGAAGCTGGGCAAAGACCTCGGCGTGCTCCCGCTCCTGCCCCGCCGTATAGCGGAACACAGCGGACAGGACAGGGAGCTTTTCCCGCTCCGCTGCCTCGGCGGCCATCTCGTAGCGATTTCTCGCCAGCGTCTCTCCCGCCAGCGCACGCATCAAATTGGTCAGCGTTTTCGTGTTTTGCAATTCCATTCTGCTGCCTCCTTCGGTACAAGCGCCCCACGGGGCGCTTGATGTGTCTGAATTGTACCCGGAAAACGCCGTTTTTATTCGTAACGGTTCAGCCCATGCCGCAGAGACCGGCGAGCAGGCTGATAATTGGGAATTGACGGTTGACAGTTTCGGAGTTTTCCAATTCTGACGAATTGGGAAAGGAGATGATCCGCAAAACGCGCCAACACCACTGACGTAGGAGCCGCTGCCCCGTAGTGGCCGATGACCACATCGGCCAGAACGTCGCGTAGATCGGCCACATTCCATAGACGCAGGGTGAGGCCGCTGTGGTCAGCGGCCACTACGGGATGGGCTGAACTGTTCCTTTCCGCGCCACGGAGAAACCAAAATCGGGTAGGAGGTCACCCATTCGTTGAGTGACCGTCCTCCCACACCACCGTGCGTACGGATCCGTACACGGCGGTTCAATCGCATAAGTGCAGAGACTCGTACCTGTCGGATAGGCTATAATATCCGGCTCGTGCGAGTCTTTCGTTCGTAATGGCGTGGGTGAGTATGCCGCTTCCGGCCACCGCCCAGTATCCCTTTCGCGAGTTGCCATTACGATACGCCACCCATTGCGGCATTCCCAGCTTCATAAGGTTTCTGACTCTCGCACTCGGCTTCTTCCATTGCTTCCAGATATACATCCGGATTCTCCGGCGAAGCCAGCCGTCCCATTCCTGCATGGTCGTCTTCATGCTTGCGATTCCGAAGTAGCCAAGCCATCCGCGAATGAAGACCTTTGCT
>CACXHI010000206.1 GCA_902767395.1 Oscillospiraceae bacterium | reverse complement strand
GTGAATGGTGGACGATGTAGGACTCGAACCTGCGACCTTCCGCACGTCAAGCGGATGCTCTACCAGCTGAGCTAATCGTCCGAACGCTGGTTTATTATAGCGCGGGAAGGCGGATTTGTCAAGCTTTTTTCTAAATATTTCTGAAATTCCTTTGTAATGGTTCTTGATTACTTATTACTTACTGCTTGTTCCTTATTACTTGTCACTGATTTCTCGTTCCTTGTTGCTCGCTCGCATTCCGAACATGCTCCTACTTCTTTTGTGCCAGCCATTTCGCCAGCGCGTCGGCCATGGCGGGGTTGGAATCGGTTTTTTGCTCCTGCTGGGCCATGTAGCGGCGCACGTCGGATTTGCCTGCGCCGTCGCGCTTTCGGCGCGCCTCGAAGTCCGAGAGCTTTTCCCGGTAGCCACAGGCACAGGCAAAGGTCTGCTTCTCTCCCTCGCCCCAGAGCTCTAACTTCTTATGGCAGTTGGGGCAGCGGGCGTTTGTGACCTGCGTGGTGCGCTTGCGGAAGCCGCACTCCCGGTCCGGGCAGACCAACAGCTCGCCCCGCTTATCCTTGACCAGAAGCAGAAGCTTTCCGCACTCCGGACAGGGCTTGCGGGTCTGATTGTCGTGGGAATAGGTCGCCTCGCTTGCCTTTACGTCGCGGACAAGCTTGGCCGCATACTCGCGCATCTGGGACACGAAATCGACGTCCCGCTCCTGCCCCTTGGCGATGCGGGCCAGACGGTCCTCCCAACGGGCCGTCAGCTCCGCGCTGCGCAGCTCCGCCGGGGCAAGACTGACCAGTTGAATGCCCTTGGATGTCGGCACCAGCGTCTTGCCCTGCCGCTCGATATAGAAGGATGAGAACAGCTTCTCAATGATATCGGCACGGGTCGCGGGGGTGCCGAGGCCCGAGGTCTCCTGCAGGATCTTCTGGAGCTGCTTGTCCGCCACCTGTCCCTGCGGGTGCTCCATGGCGGTCAGGAGACTTGCCTCGGTATAGCGTGCGGGGGGATTCGTCTTGCCCGTGGTCAGGCGGAGGCGACGCACCTTGAGCCGCTGGCCCTTTTGCAGCTCAGGCAGGCGCTGCTCCTCGGCAGGCTCGGCGTCCTCATCTTCAAGGGCGGAAAAGCTCCGATCATAGGCAGCCTTCCAGCCCGGATCGAGGACGCGCTTGCCCGAGGCGGTGAAGATCTGCTCCCCCAGCTTGAGGGTCAGGGAAATCTGCTCGTATTCATAGGGCGGCATCAACACCGCGAGGAAGCGGCGCACCACCAGATCGTAGATATTCTTTTCCGCCCCGGTCAGGTCGTAGAGGCTCGCCGCCTCCTCGGTGGGAATGATGGCATGGTGATCCGTGACCTTGGCGTTATTGACCAGATATTTCGTCTGGAAGGGCTTTTTACGCTGGACCGCCCACGCCAGCTCCTTGTATTCGCCCTGCGCGACGGCCCGCAGACGGTCCGGCAAAGTGGGAACCACGTCGTCGGAAAGATAGCGGCTGTCGGTACGCGGATAGGTCAGGGCCTTGTGCCGCTCATAGAGGCTCTGCATCAGGTTCAGCGTCTCCTTGGCGGAGTAGGCGTACTTCTTATTCGCGTCGCGCTGGAGCTCGGTCAGGTCGTAGGCCGCAGGCGGCGGGGTCTGCTTGCGCATTTTGCTGATCTGGGTGATGACGGCCTCCTTGCCCTCGCACTGCTTCAAAAGCTGCTCCATCCTCTCGCGGTCAAAGGAGCGGGCGTTGCCGTTGGCGTCCTGAAACGTGGCACGGAAGCCCTCCAGCTCGGCGCACAGGCCGTAGAACTCCTTGGGGACAAATTTGCGAATCTCCTCCTCGCGCTGGACGACGAGGGCCAGCGTGGGGGTCTGCACCCGGCCCGCGGAGAGCTGGGCGTTGTGCTTGCAGGTCAGGGCGCGGGTCACGTTCAGCCCTACCAGCCAGTCGGCCTCGGAGCGGGCCTGCGCCGAGCGGAAGAGGTTGTCGTACTCCTTCGCGGGCTTGAGGTTGGCAAAGCCCTCGCGGATGGCCTTATCGGTCTGCGAAGAGATCCAGAGACGGCGGGCAGGCTTGTTCCAGCCGGCCTTGACCATGATCCACCGGGCCACCAGTTCGCCCTCGCGCCCCGCGTCCGTGGCAATCACCAGCTCGGACACGTCCGCGCGCTTCATCAGATTCGCCACGACCTTATACTGGCGGGAGGTCTCAGGAATCACCACCAGCTTCATCGTCTGCGGCAGCATGGGCAGATCCTCCATGCTCCATTTTTCGAGCTTTTTATCGTAAACGTCGGGGTCGGCCAGCGTAACCAGATGGCCCAGCGCCCACGTGACGATATAGCGGTCGCCCTCCATGTAGCCGTCCGCGCCGCGCTTGCAGCCCAGCACCCGCGCCAGCTCCTTGCCCACCGAGGGTTTTTCCGCCAGAACCAGTGTTTTTCCCATGTTGGTTTCCTCCCATTGTGTGGATACGCGGAGCCGCCGGGGGTCCGGCGGCTCCGGTTCATCATCAGAAGCTTCTGTCCTTATCGGCAATCTGCTTCAGGCACAGGGCCGTGAAGTCCTCGGGCGTCATGGCGCCGAGGTCCGCGCCGGTGCGGGTACGGACGGAGACTGTGCCGTTCTCCACGTCGCGGTCCCCGATGACCAG
>CACXHI010000205.1 GCA_902767395.1 Oscillospiraceae bacterium | reverse complement strand
GTTTTTCAGCTTGATTCTTGTACGCGATAGCGTCAGACGGACGTTGTCCTCCCGCATGTGATACCGCTCAGCAATTTCCGAAACGGATTCCGAAAAAAAGTAGCGGCGCAAGAAAATGTCCTGTGTGCGAGAAGGAAGCCGATCCAGAAAGCGGTTGATTTCCGCGCCAAGCTCCTTAGCGTTCAGTGTCGTTTCCGGTGTCTCTCCCGCAGGCAGACAGGTTTCCAGTTCATCCAGAACCAACGGAATCTCTTTCCCGCCACGCTTTTCCGCATTCCGTCTGCGATATCGGTCGAAGGCCAGATTCCGCGCCAGCTTCGCCAGATAGTATCGCAGGCTTTCCGGCTTCTGCGGAGGGATACTTTCCCAAGCACGAAGCCATACGTCGTTGACTGCTTCCTCTGCGTCTTCCGACTGAGGTAGCAAGCGCAGCACGATTTGCCTACAGAATGTCCCGTACTGTTCGCTCAATGCAGACAATCCCTCTTCCTGTCGCGCTTCCAAAAGTCGTATGATCTCGTCATCTGTCATTCGGTTTCTCCTTTCTAAAGGGCCCTTCACCTATATAGACGGATTTGGTCTCGAAATCAATCATCCAAATTGGAAAAGCCCTCTGCAAAGCAGAAAAAGCTTCGCAGAGGGCGCTGGTAAATTAAAAATCAATCGCAAACGGTTCCAGACTGCGTTTCAGGATTCCGTGCATCTGCGCAATGGCGACGCCGTAATTCACCATCGGCACGCCTGCTGCTCGGGCGAGCTCCATGCGATGCCGCATCGCAGCCTCATTGAGCATACAGCCGCCGCAGTGAATCACCAGCGCGTAATCCTGCAAATCCGCAGGAAACTCTCCGCCGGAAGTAAAGGAAAACTGCAATTCCTTGCCTGTGTACTTCCGCACCCATCCGGGAATTTTCACAGTCCCGATATCGTTGCACTGCCGATGATGTGTGCAGCCCTCGGAGATCAGCACCCGATCCCCGTCCTTCAGGGCGGACAACGCTTTTGCACCTGCCGCCAACGTGTCAAGCTGCCCTTTATAGCGTGCAAACAGGATGGAGAACGAGGTCAGAGGAATCTCAGCCGGTACCAGCGGCGAGACCTTGCCGAAGGCTTGGGAATCCGTTACAACAAGGCATGGCGGATTTTTGAGGCTTGCCAACACACCGGGAATCTCCGCGACCTGACAGCAAATCGCGCTGCAATGCAGATCCAAGAGCTCCCGGAGCGTCTGCTGCTGGGGCAGAATCAGCCGGCCCTTCGGGGCGCTTTCGTCCACAGGGATCACAAGCACCACGGTCTCTCCCGGCTGCACCAGATCGGCAAGAATCAGCTTCGGCTTGGAAGCGCTTCGGCCAAGATCGGCCAGCCGTTCCTTCAATGCATGAACCCCTTCCCCGGTCAGCGCACTGACCGGGAGTGCATCCGGCTCCAGTCGGTGCGCCGCCGGGAGCAGATCGGTTTTATTCGCGGCCAGAATGACCGGAAGGCCGCGTGTTTGCAGGGTTTTCAGAAGGACGCGATCCTCCTCAGAAAGTCCCTCCGACGCGTCATAGACCAACACCGCAACGTCGGTCTTGTTCAGAACCTCATTTGTTTTCTCCACGCGCAGAGCGCCAAGCTCGCCCTCGTCGTCATAGCCGGGGGTATCGATGATCACAACCGGGCCGAGGGGAAGCAGCTCCATTGCCTTTTGCACCGGGTCCGTCGTCGTTCCTCTGACCGGGGAGACGACGGAAAGCCTTTGGCCGGTGACAGCGTTCACAAGGCTGGATTTCCCGGCGTTTCTTCTGCCAAAGAAGCTAATGTGCAGGCGCTCAGCGGAAACGGTTTCGTGTAAACTCATCGCTTAGAACCGGAAGTCACGCGCATCGGAGCGCTTAATGGCCTCAATATGCTCTGTTGCGATCTCGCGCACACGGTCACGCGGAATCTTTTTCAGTTCTTCCTCCACGAGGCGGAAGCCAATCTCTTTCGTTTCGGGAGCAGCATAGTCCACCAAGTATTCGGTCAGCGTCATGAGTGCGTTGGGGTGGCAGCAGTTCAGAATCTGGCCGGATTTACAAAGGCTCATAAACCGGTCACCGGTTCGACCCTCGCGGTAGCAGGCGGTACAGAAGGAGGGAATATGTCCGTTTTCCATCAGCCAGCGCACGACCTCGTCCAGAGAACGCTGGTCGGAAACGTCAAACTGCTCGGTGTCATGCGGGCGCTCTTCGGGACTGTAGCCAGCGTAGCCGCCGACGGAGGTGCGGGAACCGCCGCTGACCTGACTCACGCCCAGACGGAGCAACTTGGAGCGAGTTGCCTCGTTTTCCCGGGTGGAGATGATAATGCCGGTGTAGGGAACTGCAAGACGAATGCAGGCAGTGATCTTGGCAAACATCTCGTCGGAGATGGAGTTGTTGAATTCCTCGGGGTCAATGCCGTCGGCGGGCTTGACGCGGGGGACGGAAATGGTATGCGGGCCAACGCCGTGAACGGCCTCCAGATGCTCTGCGTGCATCAATAGTCCTGCAAACTCATAGCGATACAGCTCCAGACCAAAGAGAACGCCAAGGCCCACGTCGTCGATTCCAGCATCCATTGCACGGTCATGGGCGGAGGTGTGGTAGTCGTAGTCGTGCTTGGGGCCGGTGGGGTGGAGCTTCAGATAGCTTTCCTTGTGGTAGGTCTCCTGGAAGAGAATGTAGGTGCCGATGCCGGCGTCCTTCAGCTTCTTGTAATTCTCGACCGTGGTGGCGGCGATATTCACATTGACCCGGCGGATCGCGCCGTTCTTGTGCTTGATCGAGTAGATCGTGTCGATGGATTCGAGGATGTATTCGATCGGGTTCATGGTGGGGTGCTCGCCCGATTC
>CACXHI010000204.1 GCA_902767395.1 Oscillospiraceae bacterium | reverse complement strand
GCCACGCAGGAATTGGTGGTGCCAAGGTCGATGCCGATAATCTTACTCATAATTGGTTCCTCCTATATATTAAAGATAATGGTTTTACAGAATTTATGCGGCGCACAGCGCCGGGTTCTCAGTTGGCCACCTGCACGACGGCGTGGCGGATGACCTTCTCCCCGATGCGGAAGCCCTTCTGGAAGACCTGCGCAATCACGTTCTCGCCCAGCTCCTCGTTCTCGACGTGCATCACGGCGTTGTGGGCGTTGGGGTCGAAGGCGTCGCCGGTTTCCCCGAATTCCTCCACGCCGAGGCCGGTCATAATCTTCCGCAGCTCGGTCATGATCAGCTCCACGCCCTTTTTGTAGGCCTCATCCGCGGTCTCGTTGACAAGGGCCCGCTCCAGATCGTCAAAAACGGGCAGGAACTTCGCCACGGTTTCGGCCTTCACGTCGGCGTACAGCGCCTCCTTCTCCTTGCGGCTGCGCTTGCGGAAGTTGTCGTACTCCGCCGCCAGACGCAGGTATTGGTCGTGCTCGGCCGCCAGCGCCTTCTGCGCCGTCTCCAGCTCGGATTCCTTAGGCGCTTCCTCCACGGGAGCCGCCTCTGCGGGGGTCTGCTCTGCGGGAGCCGCCTCAACAGGCTCCTTGCCCTCCCCGGTCTCTATGCTCCGAGCTTCCTCAGTCTCGGGCGTTTTCTTTTCTTTGTCTTTCTTGGACATCACGGTTCATTCCTTTGCGACTTATTCTTCGTTTTCACTGCCTTCCGGCAGAACCGGCGGCGGATTCGGAGTTGACTTCTGGAACATTCTGCCCAGATTCTCGGCAAAATACCCCAGCTTGGCGGTGATCTTTGCGTAATCCATCCGAGTGGGTCCGACCACGCCGATCATGCCCTGCATCCCGTCTCCGATGTCGAAGCGCATCATCACCACCGAGGTATCCTTGAGCTCCCGGGCGACGTTTTCCGGGCCGACCAGAAACTGCACCGGCCCGTCCTTCGGCAAAACGGCGGGGAGGTTCGTGAGCATCTCCTCGTCGAGGGTTTCAAAGACCTCCTGCGCCTTCTCGGCGGCGTCGCGGTACTCGGGCTGGCCCAGAAGCCGCATCTGCCCGGTCAGATGGACGTCCCCGTGCTGCTGGCGCAGGCACTCCAGGGTGAAGTCCAGCACCAGCGGCACCAGCGGCGCGGCGGATCCGGCGGAGCGGGTGATCTTCTCCAGCAGCTCGCCGGTGACCTGCTCGGCGGTCAGGTCGGTGAGGCTGGCATTCAGCACGGCGGCAAGGAGCTTCAGCTCCTGCTCGGTCACGTGGACGGGCAGCTTGACCAGCTTGTTCTTCACCACGTCGCCGGAGAGCATCAAAACCAGAATGATGCTGCCGGGGGCGGTCATGAGCAGATCAAAGTGCTTGGCAACGGCCTCGTTCTGCCGGGTGGCGACGGTGTAGGCCGGGAGATTCGTCATCTTGGAGACCAGCTTGCCGACCTGCGACATCATCTTATCGAACTCCTGACTTTTCAGCTCCAGCGCCTGACTGAGCGTGCGCGTCTCGTCGAGGCTCAGGCGGTAGTCCTGCATCAGCTCGTCGATGTAAAGCCGGTAGCCCGCCGGGGAGGGAATCCGTCCGGCGGAGGTGTGCGGCTGCTCCAGCAGCCCCATCTGCGTCAGCTCCGCCATTTCGTTGCGGATCGTGGCGGAGGAGTATTTCACGTCGGGCAGGGCGGCAATCGCCTTGGAGCCCACCGGCTCGGCCGTGGAGACGTAGATATCCACAATGGCGCCCAGAATTTGCTTTTGCCGTTCCGTCAGTTCCATGCGGGCGCCTCCGTTCCTCGTTCTCATGCCTCTGGCACTCCCACGGCGGAAGTGCTTAGCACTCTTTCCCTCTGAGTGCCAATATACACCCGTCCCCGGGAAAAGTCAAGAGGTTTTTGCGGAATTCACAATCTGTTTACTTGTAATCCGATGCGCAAACGCACCGGCGCCGCAGGCGGGCTGCCTGCGGCGCCGGTGGGCCGTTCTCTTCTCAAAGTGCCGCAAGGATCTGATCCAGCGTTTCCAGATAGGCATCGGTGGTGTACCACGCGGTTGCAAAGCGGACGACGGTGTGCATCTCGTCGGGATGCGACCAGAAGCCGACGGGAACCCGCTGGCGCAGGGCTTCATAGCGGTCGTTGTCCAGAATCGCAAACTGCTGGTTGGTGGGCGTGTCCATATAACAGGGAATGCCGTGGCGGGCGAGGATTGTTTTCAACCGTGCGGCAGTTTGGACGCCCTGCCGCCCGATCTCGAAGTAGAGCCCGTCTGTGAACAGGGCGTCGAACTGGACGCCGCACAGACGTCCCTTCGCCATCATGGCCCCGTGCTTCTTTATAAAATTGAGGAAGTGGTCCGGCGCGCCCTTGGGGAAGACCACGGCCTCGCCGCAGAGCGTGCCGCACTTGGTCCCGCCGACGTAGAAGGCGTCGCAGAGTCGGGCCAGCAGGGGCAAATCGACGTCCGTGCCATCGGCCATCAGGCCGTAGGCCAGCCGCGCCCCGTCCAGATAGAGCCGCATCCCGAACTCGCGGCAGACGGCGGAAATCGCCTCCAGCTCGGCGCGGGTGTAGAGCGTACCCCACTCGGTCGGGTGAGAGAGATAGACCACGCCGG
Organism: Oscillospiraceae bacterium; assembly: GCA_902767395.1. Taxonomy (GTDB): domain Bacteria; phylum Bacillota; class Clostridia; order Oscillospirales; family Oscillospiraceae; genus JAFRPC01. The sequence goes on along the minus strand of CACXHI010000204.1, from coordinate 1,167 downwards.
GATAGACCATGTGCTCCACGTTTTCATCCCGCAGCAGGGTGGCCGCCAGCGTCCGCAGCTCACCCGCGTCCAGCTTGCCCTGATGCTCCGGCAGCGCCAGCACCTTGCAGCCCAGCGCCTCGGGCGCGCCGGCCTCATGGACGTGGATGTGTCCGGTTTCGGCGGCGATTACACCCTCCCAGGGCCGGAGAATGGAGGCCAGCACGACGGCGTTGGTTTGCGTCCCGCCGGTCAGAAAGTGAATCTCCGCCGTGGGGCAGGCGCAGGCCGCGCGGAGCTTGCTCCGTGCGCTGTCGGAAAAGGCGTCGAAGCCGTAGCCCGGCTGGGGCACCAGATTGGTCTGGAGCAGCCGCTCCAGCACAGCGGGATGGGCCCCGCAGGAATAGTCGTTTTCAAAGGTAATCACAGCATTGCGCTCCTTTTTCTTTCTGTTTTTCTTTCCGATGAAAAGAATTGTTGATTCTATTTCTCATGCACCAGCTTGCCGGTCATGTGTTCGACGGAGATTTCCACCAGCGCCATCCGGTCGATGCTCAGCAGCTCCCGTTCCAGCTCTTCCTCCGTGGGAATGTATTTCGCGCCAAACTGCCGGGCCTTTTTTCGCTTCACGGCGGCGTCCTCCACAATCCGGGCGCGCCCAAAGACAATCACGCTTTTGACGTAGAACGACCAATCCCCGGCGGATTGGCCGCCGTCGCGGACGGTGAAGCAGACCTTGTCGCAGGCTTGAAGCGCGTCCAGCTTATGCCCCGCCTTGGCGCAATGGAAGTAAAGCCTGTTCTCCGCCTCGTCGTACCAGTAGTTCAGCGGCACCGCATAGGGCCAGCCGCCGTCTCCGATCACCGCCAGCGTCCCGCGCCGTTCCGCGCGCAGAATCGCCGCGCATTCCTCCTGTGTCAGCGCCTGCTTGGCGCGCCGCATTTCCCGAAATACCATGTTTGGTTTTCCTCCGTATGATGGATGATCCAATTATATCAAATTCTCAGAGCGGATACAAGAGGCAATCCATCATCCATCGCGCGTAAGGTTTTCGTATCAACAAAGTACTACGACTACGGTGTAACAATAAAGACTTAACTTAGGGGCTGTAAAAAAAGTCCCATAACGAAAAATGAGAAGTCGTGAAAAGCGGCTTCTCATTTTTTTGTTATGAAAAGAGATGGCTGC
>CACXHI010000203.1 GCA_902767395.1 Oscillospiraceae bacterium | reverse complement strand
CGCCAGTTTTCCTTGACCTTGATCCACGTTTGCAGATAGACCTTTGCACCCATGAAGCGTTCACAGTCCGTCCGCGCCTGGGTGCTGATCTTCTTGAGCATTTGACCGCCCTTGCCGATGATGATTCCCTTGTGGCTGGCTTTCTCGCAGTAGATCGTCGCCTCCACATCGATCACGCCGTTATCCCGTTCCGAAAAACGAGTGATTTCCACAGCCGTTCCGTGCGGAATCTCCTTTTCCAGATTCCAGAGCATTTTTTCCCGGATGATTTCGGCAATCACCTGTCGCTCGGGCTGATCGGAGGTCATTCCCTCGGGGAAAAACCACGGGGACGCAACAGCGTAGCCCTCACAGACCTTCAGAAGCTCCTCGACGCCCTCCGTCGTCTTGGCGGAGATGGGAATGATAGCGTCAAACGCAAAGGCCTTGCTGTAGGCCGCAATGACGGCAAGCAGATTGTCCTTTTCCTCCACCTCGTCGATCTTATTGATTACAAGGATGGCAGGGACGCCGCGCTGCCGGAACTGGGCGATCAGAGCCTCCTCCTGTGGGCCGAGGCTGGGAATCGGTTCCACGAGAAGAAGCGCCAGATCGACGTCCGCGACGGACTCCTCCACCACGGAAACCATGTAGTCGCCCAGCTTGGTTCTGGGCTTGTGGAAGCCGGGCGTGTCCATAAAGACAAATTGGATTTCTCCCCGGTTCCGAATGCCGCAGATTCGGTTGCGGGTAGTCTGGGGCTTATTGGAAACGATTGCCACCTTTTCTCCAACAATGGTGTTCGTCAGGGTCGATTTTCCCACGTTGGGCCGCCCGCAAATGGCAATCATAGCTGATTTGGTTTTCATACGGTTCTCCTATCCGGTTTCTCATTATCGTCTGTTTCCCAGCAAGCTTCGCTTAGCGCTCCAGATCAATCTGCCTGCAAATGGCCTCCTCGCGCGCGCGCATCTGCTTTTTCATCGAACCCTCGTCCACGTGATCGTAGCCCAGCAGGTGGAGGATGGAGTGAATGGTCAGATAGCCCAGCTCCCGCTTCGTGCTGTGCCCGAATTCCTCAGCCTGCGCCGCAGCCTTCTCATAGGAGATGGCCATGTCGCCCAGAGGAAGCAGCCCCGTCTCGGGATCGAGGTACTCCCGCAGATCGCGGGGCAGTCTCCCCGGTTCAAACTGAAACATGGGGAAGGAAAGCACGTCCGTCTCCCGGTCGATGTTTCGGTAGGCTCGATTGATGGCTCGAATGGTCCGGTTATCCGCCACAAGCACGTTGATCTCACACGGGACACGCACGCCCTCGGCCTCCAACGTCGCCTCGATGCACTTTTTCAGGTGCAGCCAGAGCGGGAGACGTCGGACGCTCTTATCCATCTGGAAGGTGATCACGATGTTGTTTTTCATGTGCGCCTCATCTCTTTCGGTAGTTCTTCGCGGGGAGCTGCTTTTTCTCCTGGGCTGCTTTTGCGTTCTCAAACTTGTCGTAGGCCGCAACGATGCTCTGCACCAGCGCGTGACGCACCACGTCCGAGGGCGACAGGCGGCAGATTGCGATATCCGGGATGTTCTCCAGTACCTTCAACGCTTCCTTGAGTCCGCTGGTCTTGTCGGATGGCAGGTCGATCTGCGTCACGTCGCCGGTAATCACGATCTTCGAGCCAAAGCCCAGACGCGTCAGAAACATTTTCATCTGTTCTCGCGTCGTGTTCTGCGCCTCATCGAGAATGATAAAGCTGTCGTCCAGCGTTCTGCCGCGCATATAGGCCAGCGGAGCGACCTCGATATTTCCCTTCTCCAAATACTTCTGGTAGGTTTCGGGGCCAAGCATGTCGAACAGCGCGTCGTACAGTGGGCGCAGATACGGATCGACCTTATTTTGCAGATCCCCCGGCAGGAAGCCCAACCGCTCCCCCGCCTCCACCGCCGGCCGGGTCAGAATGATGCGGTTGACGGTCTTTTCCCGGAAGGCGGCAACGGCTGCGGCGACGGCAAGATAAGTCTTGCCCGTACCGGCCGGGCCGACGCCGATGGTAATGGTATTGTTCAGGATGGCCTTCATATAGCGCTGCTGTCCGAGCGTCTTGGCCTTGATCGGCTTGCCCTTGGCAGTGATGCAGACCACGTCCTTCGCCATTTCACCGATCTGCTCCTCGTTGCCCGAGCGAACGAGATCAATCAGATAGCGCACTTTCTGCTCGTCGATCGTCTCGCCCTTTGCCGCAAGGGAAAGCAAGCCCTCAATCGCCTTTGCCGCCTTTTCCGCGGACTCCGGCTCTCCGCTGACCTTCAGCTCCGTGCCCCGGTTCGTCACCTGAACCTCGAAGGTCTGTTCGATTTTTTTGACGTTTTCGTCGAAATTTCCGAAAACGCTGATGATTTGTTCAATTCGTTCCGCGTTGATCGTTTTCTCCATCTTGTTCTTCCTCTCCGTACAGCTCCGCGGGGACGGTTTTGGAGATCAGCTCCACACAGTGAAAGGTTCCCCGAAGAAGAAAGCTGTCCTGCTTTGGTGT
>CACXHI010000202.1 GCA_902767395.1 Oscillospiraceae bacterium | reverse complement strand
ACACCTTTTTCGCCCACGCCGCGCCGGGAACGGCGGCGATACACCACTGATATTTATTCTCCATCGCGTCGCGGTAGGGCTTGATGACCGGGAAGCGCTTCATCTGCGCCTTCGCCATCTTCTCCTGATTGATGCCCTTCAGACCGTCTGGGTCCTCGGAGGTCAGGTAGATGCGGCAGGGGAGGATGTCCACGTAGTGCTGCAGGCGGGCCTTCTCCCACTCTTCGACCTTGGACATGGTGGTGACGGAGCGGTGACGGACGTGCAGCTTTGCCAGAGGCTGATAGCTGAATTCCACCGTGACCTTTTTCGCGCCGGCCTTGTAGCACTCATCGACCAGCAGCTCCACGAATTTCGGCTGATCCAGATCGCAGTTGATCAAAACCTCCTGCCCCTTCTGGATGTTGACGCCGACGCGGGCGATCAGGCGGGCATACTTGCGAAGAACGGTTTGTTTCATGTTGTTTACTCCTTCTATCTCAATGTGTTTGCAAATGAAAGAAATCGGAAGGCCCCATTCAGGGGGCACCCTCCGCCCAGCGAATCTCCGGCGCGCCGTTGTTGCGCAGAAACTCATTGATTCGGGAAAAGGGACGGCTTCCGAAAAATCCCCGGTAGGCGGACAGGGGACTGGGGTGCGGTGCAGTCAGAATCAAACGCGGGCACGAGGCTTTGCCCCCCTCCGTCATTCCGAGCGGAGCGAGGAATCCGTTCTCCCCCGCGCCAGTCATCCGCCACCCGCCGCCCGCCGCCTGTTCATACGCCTTTTGCGCCGGTGCGCCCCAGAGGACGAAGGCGATGGGCTGCGGCAGGGCGGCGACGGCGGTCAGCACCTCGCGGGTGAAAAACTGCCAGCCGAGCCTCCTGTGGCTGTCAGCCCTGCCTGCCGCGACGGTCAGCACGGTGTTCAGCAGCAGAACGCCCTGCGCGGCCCAGGCGGTTAAATCGCCGGTCGACGGGGCGGGGCAGAGCAGATCGTCCTCCAACTCACGGTAGATATTCCGCAGCGAGGGCGGAAGCTTCACGCCGGGGCGGACGGAGAAGGCGAGGCCCATCGCCTGACCCGGCGCGTGATAGGGGTCCTGCCCCAAAATGACGGCCCGCACCTGCTCCGGCGGCGTCAGCCGGAAGGCGGCAAACCAATCCTCGCGGGGAGGATAGACTGTCTCCAGCGCGGCAGCGGCCTCCGCAGCCCGCAGGGTGGAGCGGTGGGGCTCCCGGTCAAAGGGATGGCCCAGCAGGTCGTCCCACACGGCGCTCAGGCCGGTCATTGCATCTGCTCCCGGGCGGCGGACGCGGCGGCGAGAAGCTCATCCTCCTGCAAGCCGTCCTTCTGGAGCATCTTGCGCATCACGTCAATATCCGCCGTGATGTCCACCACGTCGTCCTCAAAAAGCTTGTCGAGCTGCTTCTCGTAGCCGTCGGCCAGCTCGTCGAGGGCCCGGTTGATCTTCTGCTTTGCCACGCGAATCGCGGCGGTTTCCACCCCCTGCGCCTCCAGACGGGCGTAACTCTCCAGCGCCTTGAGCGTGGTGGGCAGATAGTAGTTCATAAAGTTGTAGAGCTGGGCTTCCTTCTCCGGCCGCTGGTCGAGAATGGCGAAAATCTTCCGCGTCAGATCCTCAATGCGGTCAATCTTGGCAGAAACCTCCTCGTCGGCAATCAGATCGTTGTCGGCGCGAATTTGCCGCAAAATGCGGTCGTTGCGGGAGACCGCCTCTTCCTTTTTCTCCTCGGGCTGGGCGGCCTGCGCCTCACTGTACTCGGTCATCATCAGCCGGTAGGTTTGCAGATCGAGCCAGGCGGGGTGGAGAATGCCGCGGGAGATCATCTCGCGCAGGTCCTTGATGACCTTGTGATAGTCAATGCCGACCACGTCGGCAAGATAGTGGATCGGAACGGCCTGCTTGTCCCCAATCAGCTTGAGGTAGTTCTGGAACCGCTGAACCTTCTTCTTGCGGATGTGTCCGTAAATGCCGGTGACAAGGCCGATGGCGGCCATGCACAGGCTCAGAACCGGGGACGCCAGACCGGAGAAGGAGAAGCCCTGATCGAGCAGCCGGAGCCCGCCCTCAATGGCGCTCAGGACGCCGGCGGCGGTCACAATCGCGCCGATGGCGGTGAGCAGAGCGCCGTGCTTCGGCATTCCGCTGCCGACCTTCTTCTGCTCGGGAACCTCGGCCATCGGCTTCTGGTTGACCGGGCCGCGCAGATTGGTCAGATCCTGAATGGATTTTTTCAGATCTCCCTTGCCGCCGATCACGGGCAGAATGTCCAGCTTGTTTGCGATAAAAACGCCGACTGCGGCGGGGGGAAACATGAAAAACAGGCCGAAGGCAATCATATTCCAGAGCGTTGTGCTCCGCGCCTTCTGCTCCTTGTAGGTTTGGTAATTCATCGAAAAACCTCCGTTGTGTCAGGAAAAAGCCCGGGCGGACCGCCCCTTATTGTATCGCAAAAACTATCGTCTGTAAAGGGATAGTTGGAGGTTTTGCCCGGAATTTTTTATCAAGATTCGGAAATTGGAAAAAATAAGAAAAAAGTATGGAAATTTTTCTGTAATTCAGGTATAATAAAAGTTATGATCGACTGCTTCTGGCACAGAAGCAGACAATGACGTTTTTCCAGAGGTACTGTCATGCTTGAACTTGAACATCTCTGCTTTCAGGTCTCCGATGAGGGACACAGCAAGGGCATCGTCCGCGACGTCAGCTTGATTATCCCGGATCGGGAGCTGGTCGTCGTCACCGGGCCGAACGGCGGCGGGAAATCGACGCTGGCCCGCCTGATCGCCGGGGTTGAAATGCCCACCGGCGGGCGCATTCGCTTCAACGGCACGGAGATCACCCATGCCTCCGTCACCGACCGGGCCAGGCTGGGCATTGCCTTCGCCTTCCAGCAGCCCGTCCGCTTCAAGGGCCTGCGGGTGCTGGACCTGCTCCGCATTGCGGCGGGCCGCCAGCTCGATATCTCCGCCGCCTGCGCGTATCTCTCCTCCGTGGGTCTTTGCGCCAAGGACTATATCGACCGCGAGGTGAACGCCAGCTTGTCCGGCGGCGAGCTGAAGCGGATCGAGATTGCCACCGTCCTTGCCCGCGGGGCCAAGCTTACCATCTTCGACGAGCCGGAGGCCGGAATCGACCTCTGGAGCTTCCAAAATCTGATTCAGGTCTTTGAAAACCTGCGCCGAAACATCCGCGACAGCTCCATTCTGATTATTTCCCATCAGGAGCGGATCTTGGCTGTAGCGGACCGGATTGT
>CACXHI010000201.1 GCA_902767395.1 Oscillospiraceae bacterium | reverse complement strand
GCCGGCACAAATATGAACTGAAATCCGTACTTGAATCGCCTGCTGTCGCATGGTATAATTTACCTGCAACAGCAGGCTTTTTAGTACCTGTCAACTGAAAGGAGTTAATATGACAGGAAGCCTGCAAATTAAAAACAACAAGTATTATCTCGTTCTGAACACTTACGAGAACGGAAAACGAAAACCCAAGTGGATTGCCACTGAGCTTGCTGCCAAGGGCAATAAAACCCGTGCGCCAAAGCTGCTCCGCGATACCATCAAGGAATACGAACAAGCCGAAGAAGCACGGGCTGAGCAGGAAGCAAATTGGTCGCTCATGCCCTTTATAGACGCCATCCGACTTTGGTATGACGACAAGATCTCAAACTTTGAGCATCCGATTGATGAGGTCACGAAGCAGGGCTATGACACGTTGATGAAAAACCATGTGTATCCGTATTTCAAGGAAAAAGGATTACGTCCCTGCGAAATCACAAAGGACAACCTACAGGAATTCATCAACGAAAAAGCCAAAAATGGAAAGCTGAACGGCAAGGGTGGGCTTGCCCCGCGGAGTCTGAAACTAATCAAGAACATTGTGAATCAAACACTTCAATTCTGTGTTTCGGAGGGGATGATTCCAAGCAATCCTTGTCAGTTTGTGAAACTCCCGGCTTGCCAGCGGTATGAGGCGAAATTCTATACCAAATCTCAGATCGATGAGCTTTTGGAAAAGATCAAGAATGAACCGCTATATCCGCTGATTCGCCTGACCGCTCTCTATGGACTGCGACGAAGCGAGGCTCTGGGTCTGTGCTGGGACTGCGTCAATTTTGAGGCGGAGACCATCACGATTCGCCGCACCGTGTCGAAGGTTACCACCGTGGTCGCCAAGGACAAGACGAAGAATACATCCAGCCGCAGATCCTTCCCCATGACGCCGGATATCAAGCAGCTCCTGTTGGAGCTAAGGGCCCATCAGGAGCAGGACAAGAAATTCTTCGGCAAGGAATATCACGACTGCGACTATGTGTTCCGTTGGCCGGACGGCAGGCCCTTCTCGCCGGACTATGTATCGGACAAGTTCCCGAAGCTCCTCAAGGCGGCAGGCATGCCGAAGATTCGTTTCCACGAGCTGCGCCACAGCGCTGCCAGCAACCTGCTGAACATGGGCTTTTCCCTCAAGGACGTGCAGGAATGGCTGGGTCACAGCGACATCAAGACCACCGCAAACATCTACGGGCACCTGGATGCGAAGAGAAAAATGTCCATGGCAGAAGCATTAGCTGGGTGAACACAGTGAATAGCCCAAGGTTTTCTGATAGATAAGTGTTAGAAAAAGTGTTAGAAACCGCGCTGGGAGAGCGCTTGAACGGCAACAGAGCTCCACCACAAACGTGAGAAAAGCAAAGAAAAAGCCCCAAAATCAAGCGATTTTGAGACTTTTCGTTGGTGGAGATAAGCGGGATCGAACCGCTGACCTCTTGAATGCCATTCAAGCGCTCTCCCAGCTGAGCTATACCCCCATATTGACAGGAAACAGGCGTTTCCCTCACATCACGAGTATTATAGCACAGAGTGCTGAGAAATGCAAGCATTATTTTTGAAAAAATTGAAATTTATTTTGTCACGGTCATCTCCGGTCAAGACTCCAGGAGGCAGACTGCGTGACAGGCAATGCCCTCTCCCCGGCCGGTAAAGCCGAGATGCTCCTCCGTGGTCGCCTTGATATTGATGCACGCCTTTGCAACGCCGAGCGTTTGGGCGAGCGTCTGCTGCATGGCGGCGAGGTGGGGCGCAAGCTTCGGCGCCTGCGCAATCACCGTCACGTCGATATTTCCGACGCAAAGGTTGTGCGCCGCAAGCAGGTCGCGGACGTGCGCCAGCAGCTTTTGGCTGTCAATGCCCTTGTACGCAGGGTCGGAATCCGGGAAGTGCCTTCCAATGTCGCCCAAGCCTGCAGCGCCCAGAAGGGCGTCCATCACCGCATGGGTCAGCACGTCGGCGTCGGAATGCCCGTCCAGTCCCAGCGGATAGTCGATCCGCACCCCACCGAGAATCAACGCCCGTCCGGGGACAAGGCGGTGAACGTCATACCCGTGTCCAATTCTCATATTGTTGTCCTCCGACTTAGAATGGCCTCCGCCAGAATCAAATCCGTAGGGGTCGTGACCTTCAAATTTACGTCGCTCCCCTCGGTAATCACGACGTTCATGCCGTACTGCTCGGCGGCGGAGCAATCATCGGTCAACTCTTTTTTCCCCGCAATGGCCTTTTCCAGTGCCGCACGGTAGAGGGACAGAGTGAAGACCTGCGGCGTCTGCACCGCGTACAGCGCGCTGCGGTCAGGCGTGGACTCCACGACGCCGCCATGCACCACCTTGACCGTATCCTTGACCGGAATGGCCGGCGCGGCGGCATGGAATTTTGCCGCCTTGCGAATCGCGTCGTGGATCACGACACCGGACACCAGCGGGCGCGCTCCGTCGTGAATCGCAACAAGGTCACAGTCCTTGGAAACCTGATCCAGTCCTGCCTGCACCGAGGCAGCTCGCGTCTCCCCGCCCTTGCAGAGCTTCTTGACCTTGGAGAGCTTTTTGGCGACGCACAGCTCACTCAACGGCTGCAACAGCTCCTCGCGGGTCACGAGGATAATCTCCTGCACGTCCTCGCTCTGCTCAAAGGCGCGCAGGGTGTGAACGATCAGCGGCTCGCCGCAGAGCTCCGCCATAATCTTATCGGTCCCCTTCATCCGGGTGGCGTTGCCGGCGGCAACAATGACAGCGGCACATTTCGCGCCGCGCGCAGACAGCTTGCGCAGTACGTTGGAAACGGCCATAACGGTTCCTCCTATCGGCAGACAGCTTCGGCAAGCAGCTTTGCACAGGCCTCTGCAACCTCAAGATTGCCAAGCTCATTCGGGCAATGGGTGTAGCGGATGGGGATTGCCAGACAACCGGCGGGCACGCCGCTCCGGCTCTCAGTGATGGCGCTGGCATCCGTTCCGCCGCGTTCCGCGACCAAACGCTGGGTCTGGATGTCAAGCGCCTCGGCCGTCTGCTCCAGCAGAGAGACGACGGAGGGGTGCGAGATGTGCCACCAGTCCATCAGCTTGACGACCGGCCCGCCATCCAGCGTCAGGGCGTTCTGCTTTTTCTCGCCGGGGGTGTCCGGCACGCCGCAAATATCCACGGCAAGGGCCAGATCCGGCTGAATCGCGTAGGCAGCCGGTTTCACCCCGCGGCAGCCGACCTCCTCCTGCACCGTAAAGACGAAGAAAAGCTCGTTGTTCGTCTGGCGCAGGAGCTCCAGCGCCCGCAGGCAGACCGCGCAGCCCAGACGGTTATCCAGATAGGGAGAGATCACCTTCTTCCCCACGAACACAGGCTCGGCACAGTAGGCAGCGGTGTCGCCAATCTCCACCGGCTCGCCTGCCGTGTCAAGATACAGGTGCTCCGGCTTGAGATCTCTGAGATCAACGCCGCGTTCGGCGCAGATGACACCGACCGTTCCGTTCTCGAAGCGGACGCGCTGGCCGAGCATCGGAACAAGCTGCATTCCGCCGAGATTGGCAAAGCGGGCAAAGCCCTTGTCGTCCACATAATTGACCATGAGGCCGATCGAATCCATGTGCGCCGCCACCATGACACGCTTGCCGGTTCCCTTCTTGTGTAGCACAAGGTTTCCCATGCGGTCGCGGGAGACGTCGCCGTAGGGTGCGGCCAGCTCCGCGAGGAGGTCAGAAGCAGCCGTCTCGCGGCCGGAAACCGCGACGGGAGAAAGAAGCTTGCGCAGCAGTTTATCCATCATAATCCTCCATCTTCTCCAAGAAAGCGCGAACAAGCACCTTCATGGCTTCAAAATCCTTGACGTTGCCCACACAGGACGGGCTGTGGATGTATCGAACCGGGGCGGAGATGCCGCAGACGCAGCAGCCCCTTCTGGTCTGCTGAAACGCTTCGGCGTCGGTGGTTCCGGCGGGACGGGTCTTCACCTGCCAGCCAATGCCCTGTTCCTCGGCCAGCGACAGCAGCAGGCGGAACAGCCCGCGATCATAGACAGAGCCCTTATCCATCAGAGACAGCACCGGTCCCTTCAACGCACCGCAGACCTGCGCCTCATTCTTACGGCCCAGCACGTCCGCGGCGGAGGTGCCCTCCAGCACCATTGCAATCTCCGGTTCCAGCGTAAAGGCCGCGCCGAACGCGCCGCGGCTGCCGATTTCCTCCTGCACTGTGAAGGCAAACCAAGTATCCACCGGCAGCTCCTCTTGAATCAGCTCCAGCATCACCGCGCAGCCAATTCGGTCGTCAATGGCCTTGGAGCAGACAAAACCGTTCTCCAGCTCCAAAAACGCAGGATCAAAGCTGATATAGTCGCCCTCCTGTACCAGCTTTTCCGCCTCCTCGCGCTTGGCGGCACCGATGTCAACGTACATATCATCCGGGTCGGGAACCTTCTCGCACTCCTCGTCGGTGGTCAAGTGGATGGGCTTCATACCCACGACGCCGGGCACCTGCTTCTCTCCGACGAACACGGGCTTCCCCGGCAGGACGCGGCGGTCAATGCCGCCCACGCACTTGAATTTCAGGAAACCGTCGTCATCCACAGACTGCACAATCAGCGCCACCTCGTCCATGTGGGCCGCCAGCATCACCCGGTGCTTGGGGGCGGCCTTCCCCTTCTTCAGCACCAGCAGCGTGCCGTTCGGCGTGACCTCCATTCGGTCCGCAAAGCCCTTGACCTGTTCCTTGATATAGTCCCGCACCGCGTCCTCGAAGCCGGATGGTCCGAAAAGCGGACAGAGTGCCCGCAGAGTCTCCATCAGCATTCTGATTCCTCCTTTAACGACAGGATGTATTCCGCAATCAGCTTCGCGCAGTGTTCCACATCCTGAAGATCAATCACCTCGACCGGGGTGTGCATGTAGCGCAGGGGCAGGCTCACGCAGCAGACCGGAACGCCCTCGCGACTCATCTGAATACCGTCCGCGTTGGTGCCGGTCCAGCTCCGAAGCACTTCCCGGGAGAAGGGGATTTTCTTCTCCTGCGCCAGCTTCTGGAGCTTTTGGCTCATGGCGCGGTTCATGACCGGACCGACGCCGATCATCGGCCCGCTGCCGAGCTTTCTGCATCCGTCGTCCTTTGTGTCGGGAGCGGTTGCAAAGCTGACATCTACCACGATGGCCTGCGAAGGCATCATGCCGTAGGCCGCAACCACGGCGCCAAGACCGGAGAATTCCTCCTGCACAGAACCCAACACACAGAGGTTGACCGGCAGCGTTTCATCCTTCAGCAGCTCCATCACCCGGCAGAGGATCACAAAGCAGGCACGGTCGTCCATGCTTTTGGCGCAGATCGCCTTTTCGCCCATGCGGAAGGGCTTGGTATCATAGACCACGCGCGTCCCGACAGGGACGCGGCGGATCGCCTCCTCAGCGCCAAGTCCGCAGTCGATGCGAAGCTCCTCCATTGAAAATGCCTTGTCCCGCTCCTCGGGCTTCGTCACATGGGGCGGCAGACAACTGATGATACCGCGCAGCGGCGGCTCGGTACAGACCTTGACCCGCAGGCCGGGCAGCAGGCGGGGATCTACGCCAACGTCCGCAAATTTCAAAAACCCGTTTTCGTGATCTGTTACAATCAGACCCACCTCGTCCAGATGGGCGTCCAG
>CACXHI010000200.1 GCA_902767395.1 Oscillospiraceae bacterium | reverse complement strand
TCAGCTGCGCAGGCGGCGCGACCTCCGGCCTGCACCTGCCGATCTCCATTGAGAAGGCAGAGGGGAAGGGCATTCACATCTACGTGGACGGTCTTGCCGGCGGCCACAGCGGTGCTGAAATACACAAAGGCCGCGCCAATGCCAACAAGGTTATGGGCGAACTGCTGGAGCGTCTTCTGAAGCAAATGCCCTACCGTCTGGTTTATGTGCGCGGCGGCCAGAAGGACAACGCGATTCCCCGCTACACCATGGCAAAGGTGATTGTCGCAGACAATCGGCTGGATGAAGCGATTGCCAGCATCGAGAAGCTCGCAGGGGAGCTGCTCAAGAAGCTTCCTAAGGAGGAAGATAAGGCAAAGATCACCTGTGAGGCCTGTGTCTGCCGCGGCCGCGCGATGAACATTGCCTCAACCCGTAAGGTCGTCGGGCTGCTCAGTGAGGTCCCCAATGGAGTTCAGGCCATGAGTCAGGATATGCCCGGACTGGTTCAGACCTCTCTGAACCTTGGCATTCTCAAGACGGAAGACAGCGAGCTCACCATGACCTTCTCCGTTCGTTCAAGCGTCAACGACGAGAAGCTTGCCCTGATTGAAAAGCTCAAGACGGTGGGGGAGAAGTACGGCGCTTCCTACGACGAGCACGGCGCCTATCCTGCATGGGAGTATCGCAAGGATTCTCCGCTTCGTGATTTGATGGTTCGGGTCTTTGAGGACCTTTATGGACGCCAGCCCATTGTCGAGGCCATTCACGCCGGCCTTGAATGCGGGCTGTTCTCCGGCAAGCTGCCGGGGCTGGACTGTGTCTCCTTTGGACCGGATATGCAGGACATTCATACCACAAGGGAGCGTCTGAGCGTAGCCTCCACCGCAAGAACGTGGAATTATCTTCTTGCGGTTCTCAGGCAACTGTAACTAATGCGGTCAACCCGGTTTATCGGGGATCGCCGGTTCTATCGGACCGCCTTATCCGTCGCCCTGCCCATCATGATTCAAAACGGCATTACCAACTTCGTCGGGATGCTGGACAACATCATGGTGGGCCGGGTCGGCACGGTGGAAATGACCGGCGTTTCCATTGCAAACACGCTGCTGTTTGTCTTTTATCTTGCGATTTTCGGCGCCGTTTCCGGCGCCGGAATCTTTGGCGCACAGTTCTATGGCAAGGGTGATATGGACGGAGTACGCCTTGCTTTTCGATTCAAGCTGCTCGAATGCCTCGGCATTCTTGCGCTGGGACTCACCGTTTTTCTGTGCTTTGGAAAAGACCTGCTGGCGCTCTATTTGCGGGGCGAGGGCACGGAGTCTCAAATTGATGAAAGTCTCCGATTCGGGGAAAGCTATTTGCGCCTGATGCTGCTTGGGCTTCCGGCCTTTGCGCTCTCGCAATGTTACGCCGGAACGCTGCGGGAATCCGGTCAGACCGTCGTTCCCATGATGGCCGGTCTGGTTGCCGTCGGCGTGAATTTTGTCTTCAATTGGCTTTTGATTTTCGGAAAGCTCGGTCTGCCCCGCCTCGGCTCCGACGGCGCTGCCATTGCAACGGCAATCTCCCGTTTTGTGGAGGCAGGAATCGTGATGATCTGGTCGCATCGCCATCCGAAACAGGCGCCGTTTTTCAACGGCGCGTGGCGAAGTTTTCGGATTCCCGGAAGGCTTGCCGGTCAGATTGCCAGACGCGGCGCACCTTTGATCCTCAATGAGACCCTTTGGGCTTTGGGACAGGCACTGCTGATTCAGTGTTATTCGCTTCGTTCCTATGACGTTGTATCTGCGACGAATATCGCTTTTACGCTGGGAAACGTCTGCAATGTGGCGTTTATGGCGATGGGTGCATCCATCGGTATTCTCGTTGGACAGCTTCTCGGGGCAGGAAAGGCCGAGGAAGCAAAGGACACGGATCGAAAGCTGATCGTTTTTACCGAAATGACCTGCCTGCTTTTCGGCGGGCTCATGGCAGCCCTGTCAACGGTTTTCCCAGAGATATATAACACGGAACCGGAAATTCGCCGCTTGGCTTCCCGTTTCATTTTGATTAACGCAGCTCTGATGCCGGTACATGCCTACGCAAACGCAGCCTACTTTACACTCCGTTCCGGCGGAAAAACCTTCGTCACTTTCCTGTTCGATTCCGTCTTTTCGTGTGTAGTTGTTGCGCCTGTGGCCTATCTTCTCTCCCGCTACACGGCAATGCCTGTTGTATGGCTGTTTCTTTGCTGCCAAAGCTTGGAACTGATCAAGTGTATTGTGGGGTATCTGATGATCCGCAGCGGCGTATGGATGCAAACCATTGTAAAGGAGGCGTATTAACTTGCAGGCCAAGGATTTTCAAAAGCGATCCCTGCTAAAAATCTTTCTCAGCTATTTTAAGCCACATTTGCGTCTGTTTTCTCTGGACATGAGCTGTGCCTTTCTGGTATGCTTGATCGATCTCGCGTTTCCCATGGTTACGAGAACCGCCCTCTATCAGCTTCTGCCGGATAAGCGATACGAGACCTTTTTC
>CACXHI010000199.1 GCA_902767395.1 Oscillospiraceae bacterium | reverse complement strand
CCGATGGTGAGCTGCACCTCCGGCCACAGGCGCTTGACCGCCTGCGCCATGATGTGCGAGCAGGTGTGCCAATAGGTTTTGCGGTAGGCTTCGTTTTCAAAGGTGTAGAGATTTTCTTCGGACATGGCAGACTCCCTCCTGAAAGAAGAATAATTGGTTTGATCGGTTCGCGGGTACGAAAAAAATCCCCGACCGATCTCTCGGTCAGGGATGAATCAAGACGATCCACGGTTCCACCCTGCTTGCGGACAAGGTCCGCCGCTCGTTGGTCGCTGTAACGGGCGATCCCGTCCCTCCCTACCAGCCACCGGCGGGCCTTCGGAAGGGCGGCTCAGAAGCGGTGGGGCGTTCCACTGACGCAAGACCCTCGCAGCACAAGGGGTCTCTCTCTGAACGTCAGACACGGAAGCCCGTCTTCGTCGCAGCCATTTTAGTATGTTTTATCATACCACGTTTTCCCCCGCTTGTCAACGGGGAAAATTTCATTGACTATTTTTCCCGGTTATGCTATCATGTGGACGGAGAGAACCTGCTTCTGGAGGCTTTATGCAATTACTGATTCACGCCGTTTCCCACCTTCTGGTGGATGCGGTCTGCGCCGCGGCGCTCTTTGGCGGTCTCGCACAGGGGGACCGCCTTGCGGTTTTGATCGCGCTCTATTCGACGCTGGCGTTTTCTACCCAATGTCTGGTTGGTCTGGCGGCGGACCGCATCCGCAGCCAGCGAATTGCGGTTGCCGCCTCTATGGTCTGTGTGGCGCTCGGCTTCGCCCTCCCACTGTCGGGGCTGCTCCGGGTGATTCTGCTTGGTCTCGGCAACAGCGTGTTCCACGTGGCTGCCGGCACCGTGACGCTGCGTCGCAGTGCCTTTCGGGCCGCGCCGCTGGGCATTTTCGTGGCGCCGGGGGCCATTGGCCTGACGCTTGGGACCTGCTTCCCCGCGTGGGGGCCGATTCTGACAGCCCTGCTTGTCTGCGCGGCTGTGGCATCCCTGCTCCCCCATGCGCAAACGGAAGCCCCTGCCCAGCCGACGCCCGCCTCTTCCGCGCGGAGCGCCGGGCAGCTTACGGCAGTTCTGCTGCTGACGGCGGCGGTGGCCGTCCGCGCCGTGGGCGGCGCGGCGGTGCGCTTTCCGTGGCAGACCGGCGTCTGGCCGACCCTGCTTGCCACCTTCTTTGTCTTTTCCGGCAAGCTGGCGGGCGGCTTCCTCTGCGACCGCGTCGGGCCGCGTCGGGCGGCTTGGTGCTCCATCCCGGCTGCGGCCCTGCTGATTGCCTTCTGCGGCGCTTGGATGCTGCCCTCCCTGCTGGGCCAGCTGGCGCTGAATCTCACCATGCCCATCACCCTCTGGCTGCTTTACCGGGCCATGCCGGAGGCGCCCGGCTTCGCCTTCGGCGTGGCGGCCTCCGCGCTCTGGCCGGGGACGCTGGCCGGACGGTACGTCGAAATGACCGGCCCGCTCCGCTGGATCTTCCTGCTGGTCTGTTTTCTGTTCGGCCTGTGGGCCATTCTGTACGCCGCCTCCCGTGATCGGGAGAGTCCCTTACACCGTCAAGAAAAAGAGGAGGAATTCCAATGAAAAAGCTGTATCTGACGTTGGTGGCCGCGTTCATCTGCTGGACCATGGCCCTGCCCGTTTCCGCCGACGTGCCCGCCGCGGCAATCTATGGCCCGATGATTCTTGTAATTCTACTCATTGGCGTCGCCTTGCTTGCCCTCGGCTTCGCCCTCTACCACTTCCTGAAGAAGCGCAAGAAGTGAGTCATATTGTTCTTGCCTGCATCCTGACCGTCCTGATCGAAACGCCGTTTCTGGCCCTCTGGGGCGATCGGGGACGGGAGGATCTGGCAATCATCGCCTGCGCCAACGCCTTCACCAATCTTCTGCTGAACCTGAGCTTTCTGCTTTTTCTGCCGTGGACGCCGCTGGGCATTGCGGCGGGGGAGCTGGCTGTGCTGGCCTTGGAGTGCGCCATCTACGCACGGGCCTTCGGCCCCTCCGCCAGACTGTTTTTCCTGACGCTGCTGGCCAACGCCCTGAGCCTCAGCCTCGGCCTGCTGATCCGCCTGTAAAGTGACAAGCGGGCAGCGGCGCATTTTGCGCCGCCGCCCGCTTTGTCACTTCTATTTCCCTCCGCGTCCGCATACTCTATTACGAGGAGGGAGAGCGATGGAAAAAACGTATCGAATCCGAATGGCCGGCGTCGGGATTTTTTTGCTGCTGGTTCTGGCCGTCGGAACGTGGATTGCCAGAGAGGACGAGGTAATGCAGACCGGCTCCTGGGGGCTGAGCTTCCGGAAGGACGGGACGTGTCCGGCGGGCAACGCCACGCGGGAGGAGCTGGCCGCGCTGGACGCGGTCTACGCCGGGGACGAAGCCGAAAATGTGATCTATCTGACCTTCGACGCGGGATATGAGAACGGAAACACCGAGGCGATTCTGAACGCGTTGGCGAAGCACAAGGCCCCGGCGGCCTTCTTCGTGGTCGGAACCTACATCGAGCAGAATCCCGGGCTGGTCAAGCGGATGGTGGAGGAAGGCCACATCGTCGGCAACCACACGTGGCACCACTGGGACATGGACAAAATTGGGGACAGGGCCACCTTCTCAAAGGAGCTGGAGGACGTGGCCGCCGCCTATGAATCGCTGATCGGCGCGCCCATGCCGCGCTACTACCGTCCCCCCCGCGGCATTTACTCGGAGAAAAACCTGCAAATGGCGAAGGATCTGGGCTATCGGACGGTGTTCTGGTCGCTGGCCTACGTGGACTGGAAGCAGGACGAACAGCCCACGCGGGAGCAGGCAATGGCAAAGCTGCTGCCCCGTGTCCACCCGGGGGCGGTGGTGCTGCTGCACAGCACGTCCTCAACAAACGCAGAGATCTTAGACGAGCTGCTGACGCGCTGGGAGGAGATGGGATATACCTTCGGCTCGCTGGACGCGCTGTTTTCCTGATTCACAGGATGCACCTTCCGGGGCGATTCGCATACTATGGACTGAGCGGCAAACCGACCGGCAATCCGCCGCGGGTGCCGTATGCGATCTTTTGCAGGAGGTAGCAATATGTGTAATAACGGTTTTAATGGCAACTGGTGGATCATCATTGTGATCGTTCTGCTTCTGGGCGCCGGTGGCTTCAACGGCTGCGGCTGTGGCTGCAACAATGGCTGCGGCTGCAACAACGGCTGCGGCTGCAACAACGGCTGCGGCTGCAACAACGGCTGCGGCTGCAACAACGGCTGTGGCTGTGACAACGGCTGCGGCTGCTAACACTTAAGTAAAAAATCGCTCCCTGTCTTGCACAGGGAGCGATTTCTATATGCGCTTACACCAGCTCGATCACAGCCATCTCGGCAGCGTCGCCGCGACGGGGACCGGTACGGGTGACGCGGGTGTAGCCGCCGTTGCGCTGGGCGTAGCCGGGGGCCACTTCCTTGAACAGCTTGTGCGCAACGTCTTCCTTCGTGATAAAGGAAAGCGCTCTGCGGTAATTGGCCAGACCGCCCTTCTTGCCGAGGGTGATCATCTTCTCTACGATGGGCTGCACTTCCTTCGCGCGGGTGAAGGTCGTCTCCAGCTTGCCGTATTCCAGCAGATCGGTGACCTGCTGACGAAGCAGGGCCTTGCGCTGAGCGCTGGTCTTGCCGAGTTTCCGAGTTCCGAACATTCAGGTTATCCTCCTTCTTAAAAGGTTGTCGAGTGATCCTTTTGGGGTGGCGGGCACTGCGCCGCAGCGCCCTTCCGCGTTAGTTGCTGCTGCCGGAGTCCTCTGTGGCCAGAGACAGATCCATCATGGCCAGCTTATTCTGGACTTCCTCCAGGCTCTTTCTGCCCATGTTCCGCACCTTCATCATATCCTCTTCCGTCTTGGCGATCAGATCCGCGACGGTGTTGATATTGGCGCGCTTGAGGCAGTTGAAGCTTCGGACGGAAAGATCCAGCTCTTCAATCGTCAGCTCCAGCATCTTGTTGTGGGTATCCCCCACATGCTCCACCACGGTAGACTTGCTTGCCACAGCTTCGCTGAGGTCGGTGAACAGGGCCAGATGGTCGGTCAGAATCTTCGCACCCAGCGAAACAGCGTCGCGGGCGGAGATGATCTGATTCGTCCAAACCTCTAAGGTGAGCTTATCATAATCGGTCATGTTGCCGACACGGGTATTCTCCACGGTATAGTTGACCTTGGTGACCGGGGTATAGATGGAGTCAACGGGAATCACGCCAATGGGCATATTGGGGGTCTTGTTGTGATCCGCCCGGATATAGCCTCTGCCGTGGCTCAGGTTGATTTCCATGTTCAGCGTGGCGTCGGGGCCGAGCGTTGCAATCGGCAGCTCGGGGTTGAGGATCTCAACCTCAGCGTCGGCCTTGATGTCGCCGGCAGTAACCACGCAGGGTCCAGCGGCGTCGATGTACACCGTCTTGGCCTCGTCACAGTGGAGCTTTGCCAGCAGGCGCTTGATGTTCAGGACAATCTCGGTCACGTCTTCCTTGACGCCGGGGATCGTGGAGAACTCATGCTGCACACCGGCAATTTTAATCGAGGTTGCGGCGCAGCCGGGGAGGCTGGACAGAAGAATCCGTCTCAGGCTGTTGCCCAGCGTGATGCCGTAGCCTCTTTCCAGAGGCTCTACGATATATTTGCCGTAGGAGCCATCCTCAGGAGAGTCGATACACTCAATACGCGGCTTTTCAATTTCTACCATTAAACAGTTACCCTCCTATCAT
>CACXHI010000198.1 GCA_902767395.1 Oscillospiraceae bacterium | reverse complement strand
ATGGCATTCTCATATTCCGAAAAAAAAGTTCATCAGCTTCGAGCTCAAGCTGGAGTTGGGTTCTCTTCGGAAGGACGACGCAGCCCTGTTCGACCGCCGCTTTGCCTCCTATGTGGAGCGGTTCCGATCCGCTGGGGATGCCGAACGGAAGGAGGTTGCCAGGTTCAAGGCAGAAATTCTGGAGGGCTTCGACATCCGGCAGCGCATTGCGCTGGTGGAAAAGGCGGAGCTGGTTCACAGCCTGACCTGCGGAGAAGAAACGCACGGGAGCGAATATCTCTGTATGGAGCTGTTCCTGACCGTCTTCGACACGGCACTCGCGCAGCTCAGACGGGAGGAAGGCACAGAACAGAATTATCGGGAACAGGCAGACCTCGGCTTTGACGCAAATGAAGTGCATCTGCCGAAAATGCCCTGCTTCAAGCGGCTGAAAGATATCTATCAAGAGAATGACCAAAATGGCAAGAAGATTCATTTTGTGAACTATGGCAATGTTTTCAACTACCGTTCCGATGGTGTTTATGGTTCCGTCCTGCTTGCACTTCGCGTCGCACTGGCCTATCCTGACGGTGTGGATATAGCAAAACAACACTACGTGAAAGCCTACTGGGACGTGTCCCAACATTTGGAATGACCACAAACGCACCGGCGGACAGGCAATGCTTGTCCTACTACCTCGCAGGTTCCCTTGTTTCCCCATACGCCCAATCCAAAAGCACCGCCCTCGGTTTGCTTCCTCCTGTTCGTGTTTGCATGAAATTTCCTCCAGTGGGACATACTACCGTGAGAAACGCGAACAGGGAGGATGCTATGCAGGCAAAGGTAGAAATCTGCGGGGTAAACACCGCGAAGCTCAGCACGTTGAAGCCCGGAGAGACGGAGGATCTCCTGCGCCGGAGCCGGGCGGGGGACAGGGAAGCGCGGCAGAAGCTCATCGAGGGAAATCTGCGGCTGGTGCTGTCGGTCATCCAGCGCTTTTCCAGCCGGGGCGAAAATCCCGACGACCTGTTTCAGGTGGGCTGCGTGGGTCTGCTCAAGGCCATTCAAAACTTTGATCCCAATCTGGACGTCAAATTCTCCACCTACGGCGTTCCGATGATCTGCGGAGAGATTCGCCGGTATTTGCGGGACAATTCGACGATCCGGGTGAGTCGGTCTGTTCGGGACACGGCCTACCGGGTGCTTCAGTGCAAGGAGCGGCTCCTGGCGGAGCTGGGGCGGGAGGCCACGCTGGAGGAGCTGGCGAAGGCGATGAATCTTCCGCTTTCCGCAGTATCGGAGGCCATGGACGCCATCTCCGCGCCGGTTTCTCTCTACGAGCCGGTGCACAGCGACGGCGGCGACCCGCTTTTGGTGATGGATCAGATCAGCGATCCGCGCAACAGCGACGAGCGTTGGCTGGAGCAGCTTGCCCTCAAGGACGCCATGGCTTCACTGGAGGAGCGGGAAAAAAACATCCTCGCCCTGCGCTACTATGACGGTAAAACGCAGGTCGAGGTCGCAAGAGCCATCGGCATTTCGCAGGCGCAGGTCTCCCGTCTGGAAAAGGGCGCGCTCAACCGCCTGCGGAGGGAGATCGTGTCGTAAGTAACCAAGAAAAACCGTCGTGAAGATCGAAAACAAGACGGAGCTGGGACGTCACGCCCGGCTCCGTCTTTATACGTCTGTTTTTGGTTCTTACAGCGGCTCATCCTGCAGGCTTTCAAACTCGGCGGCCACCTTTTCAAAGGTCGGCTCGTCGAGGGCCAGCAGCTCAAAGTCGTCCTCGGTGGGCTTATAGCCGTAGAGGTACACGTCCTCGCTGCCGTCAAGGGCTTCGAGTGCGATGTAGTCCTTGCCTTCTACCTCGAAAATGCCCATGATGCCGCAGTCAAAGCGAACGCCGTCGTCAAACTCCAGCGTGAGGATCTGGTCTTCGCTGTATGCGTTGGTTGCCATAGCATTGCCTCCATAAATGAATTGTAGGTTCAGAACAGGCGCATGGCCCGGTTTGTAAGAAGGAAGGAATTGCTCAGTCCGAAGGCTTTTGCGCCGGACGGAACATCCGAAAGGCCGTGGGCAGGGCGAACTGCCCGTCGAGAGCGGCCTCGTCGGCCCAGAAAAAGCCTTCCGCCCGCTCTGCGCAGGAGAGATAGAAGCAGCGCATGTCCCACTGTACGTGGGTAAAGATATGGGTGCGCTCGACCTGCTTTTCCAGCGCGCGGGGGCGGAGCCCCCACTGGGCGGCCAGATCCAGCGCCTGCTGGGCCTCCAGCCAGCCGGGGACGTTCGGAAACTCCCAGAGACCGGCCAGAAGACCGCTGGCCTTGCGCTTGCGGAGCGCCAGCGCGCCGTCGCAGGTCAGCACAAAGACGGTCAGCTTGTCTTCCCGCCTTGCGCGTTTTTTTGCCCGCACAGGGAGGCGTTCCCAGCCTCCCGTTTCCCGGGCGGTGCAGAAGTCCGCCGCAGGACATTCTCCGCATTTCGGCGCGCCGTTCGGCACGCAGACCGTGGCCCCCAGTTCCATCAGAGCCTGCGTCAGCGTCCCGGCCCCCTGCGCGGGGTAGACGGCAGCGAGCTTCGCAGTCAGATCCCGCCGGACAGCCGGCTCGTCCACACAGCGCCCATCTCCCGTCAGCCGGGTCACAACGCGCAGCACGTTCCCGTCCACCGCCGGCGTGGGCAGATCGTAACAGATGGAGCAGATCGCCCCAGCGGTGTAGTCTCCGATGCCGGGCAGAGCCCGCACGGCTTGCAGACTGCGGGGGAAAACGCCTCCGTGGTCAGATAAAACCACCTGTGCGGCCTTTTGCAGATTCCGCACCCGGGAATAGTAGCCCAGTCCCTCCCAGAGCTTGTGCAGAAGCTCCGGATCGGCCCCTGCCAGCGTGGGAAGATCGGGCACTGCGGCGAGGATGCGCGCATAGTAGCCCTTCACGGCCTCGACCCGCGTCTGCTGGAGCATGACCTCCGAGAGCCAGACGTGGAACGGCTCCCGATCCTGCCGCCAGGGAAGCGCCCGCGCGTGCGCGGAAAACCAGACGGGCAGAACCTTCGCCAATGCGGCGTATCTCTCTGAATTCTCCATAAACGCCTCTCTTTCCGCCCTATTGTACCGCAGAAAAAGAAATCTGTCAATTTATAAAAATAAATGATGAAATTTCCCACGGAATGTGTTATGATAAAGATGAAAAAGAGGAGGGGGAGAGTGCCATGAAGCTGAATTATCGGCGCACCGTGTTCGTTGGGTTTGCCTTTTTCCTGACTTGTGCCTTCTGGCAGGCATACGACAACACGATTCCCCTGATCCTTACCAATAAATTCGGCCTGTCGCAGACCTCCTCCGGTGTGATTATGGCGCTGGACAATGTGCTGGCGCTGTTTCTTCTGCCGCTGTTCGGCGCGATTTCCGACCGTTCGCGTTCCAAGCTCGGCAGGCGCACTCCCTTTATTTTGGTCGGGACGCTGGTAGCGGTGCTGACCTTCATGGGCCTTGCTTTTACCGACAGCCTCCAGCGGCGCAATCTCAGCGCTGTGGCCGAGGCGGACGATCCCGCCGCGCGCAGGCTGGTCTATCTGCAGCAGGCCGACGCGGAGCTGCAATATCCCGACCCGTTGGGACGTGCCGAGGATGACAGAACGTTTGTCCTGCGCGCGCTGTTCACCGAGGACGAGTTTTCGCAGATCACTGCCCAGCTCTATTATGCGGACGACGGCGTGCTTTATACCACCGACGAAAGCAAAGAGCCCCTGCAGGTCTATCCGGACAGCCTGACGGCGCAGCTGCGGCGCGATGAGGCGGAGTACAGGAGCATCACCCGCACCCCGAACCGGGTGGTCACCAATCCGCAGTATACCAATTACGTGGTACCCGCGCGGGACGCCTACGTGTGGCGGCTCACGGCGGAGAATCCCCTCCCGCTGGTGCTGTTCATCGTACTCTTGCTGATGACGCTGGTTGCGATGGCAACCTTCCGCAGCTCCGCTGTGGCGTTGATGCCGGACGTGACGGTGAAGCCGCTGCGCTCCAAGGCTAACGCGGTGATCAATCTCATGGGCAGTGCGGGCGGAACGCTTGTGTTGGTTCTGGGAATGGTCTTCGCAACCGGCTCCGTGCGCAACGCCATGATGGGCTATCTGCCCTTCTTCGGCGCAGTTGCGGGCCTGATGCTTTTGGCGTTGGGGCTGTTTCTCTGGCGGGTACGGGAGCCGCGCTTCGTCCGGGAGATGGAGCAGGAGAGCAGACGGCTTGCAATCGACGATACCGAGCCGGACGTTTCGGGCGACCGAAAGCTTTCCCGGCCGGAGCGCAGGTCGCTGATCTTTCTTCTCGCCTCCATCGTGTTCTGGTTTATGGGCTATAACGCGGTCACGTCCAAGTACTCTGTCTATGCCACGCGCGTGCTCGATCAGGACTACAACCTGACGCTGATTATCGCTCAGGCGGCGGCCATTGCCGCCTATCTTCCCGTGGGCGTGCTGTCGTCGAGGCTGGGGCGCAAGAAAACCATTCTGATCGGAATCATCCTTTTGACTGCGTCCTTCCTGACCGCCTGCTTCCTCACGCGCTTCAGCCCGGCGTGGCTGATGAACGCGATGTTTGTAGTGGCCGGCGTCGGCTGGGCGACGATTAACGTCAATTCCTTCCCGATGGTGGTGGAGATGAGCCGTGGCAGCGACGTGGGGAAGTTTACCGGCATTTACTACGCGGCGTCTATGGCGGCGCAGGCGGTTACGCCGTGGGCTTCCGGGGCGCTGATGGATCGGCTGGGACTGACGGTGCTGTTCCCGTATGCGGCGGTGTTTGTGGCGCTGGCCTTCGGAACGATGCTGTTCGTGCGGCACGGCGACAATAAGCCTGTGGCAAAAAAGGGCCTCGAGGCTCTGGATGTGGAGGATTAAACGATGCTTTTGATTCTACTGAAAATCCTTGTAATTCTTGATCTCATCGGGATTCTGCTGGCCGGCCTTTACATACTGGGCATGATGTGCAAGCGTCGGCCCAAGGGCGGCTTCCATGCGAAGTTGAGCGAGCGGCACTATGCCCATCGCGGGCTTCACGCCATTGCCTCAGGGATTCCCGAGAACTCCACGCGGGCCTTCCGGCTTGCAGCCAATAATCATTACGGCGCGGAGCTGGACGTTCGCCTGAGTCACGACGGGCGGCTGGTTGTCATGCACGACGAGAGTCTGAAGCGCACCACCGGCGCGAACGCCGGAGTCAGCGCCGTGACCGGGCAGGTTATCAACCAACTTACACTGGAGGGCACCCGCGAGAAGGTTCCGTTTTTGGAGGAGGTTCTGCCGATCTTCAGCGGAAAGGCGCCCCTGCTGATCGAGCTGAAGACCGAAAACGGCAACTACGAGGATCTGACGAGAAGGGTCACCAATCTGCTCAAGCAGTACCCCGAGCTGGACGTGATGATCGAGTCCTTCGATCCCCGTGTGCTGCGCTGGCTGCGGAAGCACCGCCCCGACGTCATCCGGGGGCAGCTTGCCTGCAATTTTTTCCGGGAGGAGGACTGCGCGCTCAATCCCTTCCTCCGTTTCCTGCTGTCGAACATGCTGGTCAATTTCCTGACCCGGCCCGATTTTGTGGCCTACAAGTATGAAGACCGGGAGGATCTTGCGCCGACCCTCTGCCGTCGGATCTGGGGACCGCAGTTCTTCTGGTGGGTGGTAAAGTCGCAGCCGGAGGTCAATTCCCTGATTGAACAGGGCGACGTGGTGATTTTTGAGGGCTTCGCCGCAAAGTAAGGCGCGGCTGCCGACGGGGGAAGGAACTCCGTCCCAACCAACGTTTTTTGCATAACCACTTGATTTTTCGGGAAAACAGGATATAATGAGAGAACAACAAAAAAGGAGATAGGAAAAATGGCAAAGATTGAAAAAGACACCATTATTGGCGACGTTCTGGAAATCGCGCCGGAGACTGCCCCCCTGTTTATGGCCATTGGAATGCACTGCCTCGGCTGCCCCGCTTCCCGCGGCGAGACCGTGGAGCAGGCCTGCATGGTTCATGGCGTGGACGTGGACGAGTTTCTGAAGCATCTGAACGCATTCGACGGGGCCAAGGCTGAGTAAGCTTGGATGACTGGAGGGACGCGGCGCGCGTCCCTCTTTTCGTGAGAAAGGAATCCTTATGGCAAACGAACGTCCCGATCTTCGACAGGAAAAGTTTATTTTGATGACTACGGCCCCCGTACAAAAGCTGGTGTTGAAGCTCTCTCTGCCGACCATTGCCTCCATGCTGGTGACTGCGCTCTACAACGTGGCGGACACCTATTTTGTCAGTTCCATCGGCGGTTACGCGGGAACCTGCGCGATTGCCGCCGTTTCCGTGGCGCTGCCCGTCATGGCGCTGATTCAGGCGCTGGGCTTCTTCGTGGGGCAGGGCGCGTCCAACTTTATCTCCCGGGCGCTGGGCCGTCAGGACGTGGACAAGGCCTCGGAAATGGCCGCAACCGGCCTCTTTCTGGCGCTTGTGCTGGGTCTTGCGGTCACGGTGCTGGGTGAGCTGTTCACCGAGCCGCTGGCCCGTTTTCTCGGCGCGGACGAGGAATTCATCAAGCCCTCGGCGGAGTATCTGCGTTGGATTCTCGCCGCGGCCCCGAT
This sequence comes from Oscillospiraceae bacterium, assembly GCA_902767395.1. Classification (GTDB taxonomy): domain Bacteria; phylum Bacillota; class Clostridia; order Oscillospirales; family Oscillospiraceae; genus JAFRPC01. The sequence continues at coordinate 2,696 of CACXHI010000198.1, read as the reverse complement.
GATGACCGGCTCCTTCTGCATCAATAATCAGCTCCGCTTTCAGGGCAACGCCTTCTATGCCATGATCGGCGTGGTCAGCGGCGCGGTGCTGAACGTCGGACTGGACCCGCTGCTGATTCACGCCCTCGGCATGGGCGCCGAGGGCGCGGCGCTGGCAACGGCAGTCAGCCAGACGGTTGGCTTCTGCGTCCTGTTTTCCGGTACCTTCCGGGGCGATAACCTGCGCATTCATTTCCGCCGCATCCGTGTTTGCTGGGAGAATCTGCGCATTATCGCTCAGGGCGGACTGCCCTCGCTGCTGCGGCAGGGCTGCGGCTCAATCGCCGCAATGGTGCTCAACCGTACCGCCGGGCAGGTGGGACAGGCCGATCCCGAGATCGGCAGAGTGGCGCTGATTGCCGCCTTCGGCCTCGTGAACAAGATCATGATGATGGTCAACAACGTGGTGATTGGACTCGGACAGGGCTATCAGCCCGTCTGCGGCTTTAATTACGGCGCGGGCCAATTCAGCCGCGTCCGCAAGGCGTTCTGGTTTCTGGTCAAGACCGTCGCGTGCTGGTGCCTTCTGGTGATTGTGCTGGGAGAGCTGCTGGCCCCCCGGGTTGTGGCATTTTTCCCGGACGCGGAGGAAAAGGTGCGCGAGCTTGCCGCCGTGATTCTGCGCTTCCAGTGTGCGACCTTCTTTGTCAACTGCTGGGTGGTTCCCTCCAATATGTCGCAGCAGACGATGGGGTGGACAGCCTCGGCCTCCACGCTGGCCATGGCGCGGCAGGGGCTGTTTCTGGTCCCGCTCGTGCTGCTTTTGCCGCGCCTGTTCGGACTTACCGGGCTGGAGCTGGCACAGCCGGTCAGTGATTCTCTGACCTTCTGTCTGGCGATTCCCCTGCAGGTCCGGGTGTTGAAGCACCTCAGCCAGCCGGATCGGGAGCTTGCGCGATGAAGCTGCCGATTTCCAAGCGGCTGCTGCTCTGCGCCGAAATGATCCCGCCCTGTCAGACGGTGGCGGACGTGGGAACCGACCACGGCTATCTGGGCATTCATCTTCTGCAAGCCGGGCGCTGCGCACGCGTCATTGCCTCTGACCTGCGGGAGAAGCCGCTTGCCTCCGCCCGCGCCAATGCCGCGGCCTTTGCTGTGCAGGAGCGCATGTCGTTTGTCCTGTCTGACGGTTTACATAATTTTAATCCGGGCGATTTTGACGTGCTGGTGCTGGCGGGCATGGGCGGAGATTTGATTGCCCGCATCCTTGCCGACGCGCCGTGGCTGGACGGCGGGGACAGTCTGCTGATTCTCCAGCCCCAATCCGCCGCGAACGATCTGCGCCGTGCGCTTGCCGAACGCGGCTGGTGGATCGAGCGGGAGCGTCTGGTGCGGGACGGCCAGTTTCTTTATGCCGTGATGGCCGTGCGTCCGGAGGGGGGAGGGCCGCTGACCCCCGGCGAGCAATATGTTTCCCCTGCGCTGCGAAGGGCGGGGGACCCGCTCTACGCGGCTTACCTTGCGCGTGTTCGCCGCGCGCTGGAGCTGACCGTCCGCGGCATCAGCCGCAGCGCCGATCCTGCGGATCAGGCGCGCGCCGCCTACTACCGCGAGGCACTGGCAGAGGTTGCGTCGCTGAATGCCGTGGGAGATACGGACGTGGGCGAAGCGCCTCGGGCGTGAGGCGCGGAAAGGAGATTTCTGTGACTGTACAAACCGTTCTCGACTTTCTCTGGGAGCTTGCGCCCGTGAAATACAAAATGCCCTGGGACAACGTCGGCCTTCTGCTGGGGCGGAGGGACGCGACAGTTTCGAGGGTGCTGGTGGCGCTGGACGCCACAGCGGACGTGGCGGACGAGGCCGCCGCGCTGGGCTGCCAGCTGGTTGTGACCCACCACCCCGTAATCTTTCAGGCGGTGGGCCATTTGACTGACGCCGATCCAATGACCGAAACGGCCCTGACCCTTCTGGAGCGCGGAATCGCCGTGATCTCCATGCACACAAATCTCGACTGCGCCCCCGGCGGGGTCAACGACGTGCTGGCCGAGCGGCTCGACCTCCGAAACCCTGCGGTCTTACACGACGGCGAGACGGCGGGTCTGCTCCGTGCGGGGGAGGTTGCCCCAGCGGCGCTGTCGGTCTTTGCGGCCTTCGTCAAGGAGCGGCTTGCCTGCGAGGGACTGCGCTTTGTGGACGCCGGCAAGACGGTTCACCGCGTTGCCGTGGGCGGCGGCGCCTGTGCGGATTTCATCCCCCTTGCCGTAGAGAACGGCTGCGATACCCTTGTGACAGCCGACGTCAAGTACCATGCGTTTCAGGAGGCCCGGATTCGCGGCCTGAATCTGATCGACGCGGGGCATTTTGAGACGGAGAACCCTGTTTGCCTGCTCCTGCGGGACAAGCTTGCCGCCGCCTTCCCGCAAATCGAGGTGATTCTCTCGCAGCATGGCGACTGGATTCGTTTTTTCTAAAGGGTCCTGTTTGATTTTTATAAAAAACTGTTGCACAATCAAAACCGATATGCTAAAATATCTCAGTTAAAACAAACAGAAGGGATGAAATGCAATGTCCGGACATTCCAAATGGCATAATATTCAAAAAACCAAGGGTGCGCAGGACGCCAAGCGCGCCGCTGCCTTTACCAAAATCGCCAAGGAAATGATCGTCGCCGTCAAGGAAGGCGGCGGCTCCACCGACCCCAACAACAACTCCCGCCT
>CACXHI010000197.1 GCA_902767395.1 Oscillospiraceae bacterium | reverse complement strand
CCGGCGGAACTACTCTGCAGCATGAGCTGCAGAGCTGGTGGGCACGCAAAACGGGAAGGGAAGACCCGAACCTCCGCATAGGGAAAAAAGTGGTGGCAGGACAGCGCTTTCTGGCCCTTGATCATATCAGCTTCGATGTCCCGGCAGGGGAGGCGCTTGGTATCATAGGACGAAACGGTGCCGGGAAAAGTACGCTTCTGAAGCTTCTCTGCGGTGTGACAGCGCCGACCAGCGGGGATATCGACCTCTATGGAAGAGTCGCTTCCATGCTCGAGGTGGGGACCGGGTTCCATCCGGAAATGACAGGCCGTGAAAACATCTATATGAACGGTGCGATCCTTGGCATGAGCCGACGGGAGATTGATGCGAAACTTGACGAGATCATCGCTTTCTCCGAGGTTGAAGAGTTTATTGATACACCGGTGAAGCGTTATTCCAGCGGCATGTATGTGAAGCTGGCTTTTTCCGTGGCGGCTCATCTGGACAGCGAGATCCTGATTATGGATGAAGTGCTGGCAGTCGGTGACATGCTGTTTCAGCGCAAATGCCTTGAGAAAATGCGTCAGGAAGCAGAAAGCCAGGGGAAAACCGTGCTCTATGTCAGCCACAATATGGCCACCATCCGGCAGCTGTGCAGGCGATGTGCGGTATTGGAAAGCGGAACGCTTCTCTTTTTAGGGGACACCGAGGAAGCGATCGCCACCTATATGGAGAGTGAAAGAGATACCGGAACAAGTATGGATCTTTCTGCTGTTCCAAGGAACAGCATCAAGTATCTCAACACGGCAATGCTGCTCAGCGCCGAGTACCTCAACAAAACGGAAGCGATTTTTGAAGAAGGGGAGAAAGCGCACCTGCGCCTCACCTGGACAAGCCGCCATTCCGCGGCGGCGATCTGCGTGCGGCTGGAGCTGTGGACACTGGATGATACCCCTCAGGCAAGCTACATCATACGGAACCTGAGCATGGATCCCGTTCAGAAAGAAGTGATCTATGATTTCCTGCTGGACCTTTCCGAAGTGGTCCCCGGCGAATACAAGATGAAATATACCCTGTTTTACGATGATGAGTACGGGAATTCAAGCAACGCCGACAGCGTCACGGGACTGCATCTTGAGATTATGAAAACAGAGAGCAATTCGCTTCATTGGGATCCATCCCACTGGGGTTATGTCCATTTGAAAGGAATTGAAGCCGAAAGGATCAAGTAAGAGGATGGAGAAACAATATCGGAACGTTCTTGCCTTGATCCTGACGGCGTCCCTGATCCTGGGCGGCTGCAGTCATACTGCTGAAAACAGGAAGCCGGCGCAACGTGCCGGAGACAGCCCTGCCGGACAGGCGGGAGTTACAGCCGAAGCGGCCCGAACTCCGGTACAGATGGAGTATCTGGACAGGGGGACAGTTGCCGTGATGACGGACGAGGGGGTTTACCTTTCGTGGCGTCTGCTTGGGACAGATGATTTTGAGACGGTTTTTTCTGTCTTCAGGAACGGATCAGAAATCGCGCTGATTTCCGATACGACAAATTATCTGGATGCAGAAGGCGGCCCCGGTGACCTCTACTGTGTGAGTCCCAATACAGAGCGGGATACGAAATGGGAATCCGTGAAAGAAACGGTGGGAGAAAAGATCGTTTCCGTCCTGCCCGAGGGCAGAATCAAGATCCCGTTGAACGTTCCTGCCGGTGGGGTCAGTGAGGATGGAGAGATGTATTCCTATTCGGTCAATGACGCTGTATGCGCAGACCTGAACGGAGACGGGGAGTATGAACTCATCTTAAAATGGGATCCATCGAATTCCTTTGACAGCGGTAAGTCTGCCAGACATAGCGGAAATGTTTTCATCGATGCCTACAAGCTGAGCGGAGAGATGGTCTGGCGGATTGACCTTGGACCGAACATCTCTGCCGGCGATCACTTTTCACAGTTGGCGGTGTATGACTTTGACCTGGACGGGAAAGCCGAGTTGGCTTTAAAAACGGCTCCGGGCAGCGTCGACGGTACCGGATCTTATGTTTCAGAAGCTTCCGGGATTTCTCCAATTCATGAGACAGATAATAAGGCGGATTACCGCAGTAAAGCGGGGACGTATGGCACGACAGGAGGAAGAGTCCTCGACGGTGAGGAATATCTGACCATTTTTGAAGGCAGCACCGGAAAAGCGATGGATACCGTGTATTATCCGTTCCCGCGCGGCAGTGTATCGGAATGGGGAGATGATTGGGGAAACCGCTCAGAACGCTATCTCGCGGCAGTTGCTTATCTGGACGGTGTTCATCCACACTTCATCACTTGGCGGGGATATTATGCCAAAACCACCGCGGCCGCCTATCGGCTGGAGAGCAATCGACTGATTCTGGCCGCTTCGTTTGACAGCTCGGCGTTTGGCTCCGGGCAGTTTGACGGGCAGGGAAACCATAACATCTCCATAGCCGATGTGGACGATGATGGGAAAGACGAGATCATATGCGGTTCCCTGGCGCTTGACGATGATCTAAGCGTGCTTTGGTGTTCCGGGCGAGGCCATGGTGACGCCTCACACCTTGCGGATTATGACCCTCTGCATAAGGGCCTGGAGTATTTTTGCGTGCACGAAAGCGCACCTTACGGAATGTCGGTTTACGATGCCGCGACCGGGAACACATTATTCCACGCAGATGGAGCCTGCGATACGGGACGCGGTATGATGGCTCACGTGGGCTATTCAGACTGTTATTATGAGATTTGGGCAACCTACAGCCACAACGCATCCGAGCCGGAGGACTATGTTGGCCGCTATGCATGCAACGGGGGAGAAGAGTTCCAGGAGGCGGAATTCTGGCCGGATTCCCAGAATTTCAGGATCTTCTGGGATGGTAATCTGTATGACGAACTGCTGGATGGCAATGGAACGGAAGGGGCGCCGGTGCACATTTCGGGAAAAGATGGTGTGATCGCTGCGTTTCCGGAGACAAAGACAATCAACAGAACCAAGCAGAACGTCTGTCTGACCGCCGATCTGCTCGGAGACTGGCGGGAGGAATTTGTTGTTCCTTCATCGGATGGACGCGCCCTGTATATCTATACAACCACGATCCCGACATCGGAGCGTTTATATACCCTGATGCATGACAGAACATACCGCATGCAGGCAGCAACCCAGAACGCCGGGTATAACCAGCCTCCTCATCTCGGCTATTATGTGTCGAACCGGCATGACGAACATGACGCCAGAAAATCGGCCTGCGATATTACAACGGTCCATGAGGGCACGGAGTTCAGACGGAGCAAACAGATTTCGCCATCAGGTAAATAAGGATGAAAACAAAGAAGCTAAAAGACAATATCATAAAAGAAAACGCAACATTCAGGTATCTCCGCCCGCAACGGAAAAAGAGCCTGGTGAAAAAGGTTCTTGCCGTAGTGGTCAATGTCGTCTATAGGCTTTTGATCCGTTTGGATCCGCCGAAACGGGAACAGAAGAGAAAGTATCATATTTCTCTTTGCATCATGTTTAAGGATGAAGCGCCTTATCTGCGCGAATGGATCGAGTATCACCGGATGATCGGAGTAGATCATTTTTATATGTACGACAATAATTCGTCCGATGGTTTTGAAGCGATACTTGCTCTGTACCGGGATAGCGGCCTGGTTACTCTGATCCCGTGGCCGCGGCAGCACGCTCAGGTAGACGGTTATGAAGATTGCATCCGACGGTTTCAGAGCGAGAGCGATTGGATCGGATTTATCGATGTGGATGAATTCCTGGTGCCGGTTGAGGAAGACTCTTTGGCGCCGATTCTGGATCGCTTTCGCCACTGCCCGTCCGTACTTGTTTATTGGCGCTTTTTCGGTTCCGGAGGGATGCTTCGGCGAGATCGGTCGCGGCTGGTGATTGAAGATTTTGTTGTGGCTTCCGAGAAGCTCTATACAAAAGGCAAGTGTTTTTTTAACTCAAATTACGACTACCTTTGGGATCACGAAAAAAACAAATCCATGTTTCATGAGCTCTGGACAGTGTCCCATGGTATTGCAATACCGCCTGTGGATATCTTCGGCCACACGACACTTTGGTCGTGGTACCAGGCTTCCGGAACGAAGAACATTCCCATGCAACTCAATCATTATGCGGTGAAGTCACTGGAGGAGCACAGGGAGAAAAATCAAAAAGGGGATCCATACTATGACCATCCGACCCATGGGGATGAGGTCTTTTTCGGGCGAGACCGGCGCTGCGAAGTTCCGGATTTCCATATTTTCAAATATTTGTCCGCGCTGAAGATCCGACTGGATCAAGCTGGTCCGGATGAATGATGACAAATTTTGTTCGGGCCCGGCCCAAAGCAGCCAAAAGGGTCAAGTCTGCCGGGCGCTGAGAAACGATCAAAAAGGACCACTCAATTTGAGTGGTCCCTTTGTTTGTGTTATGTTTTGCAGGGCTTACAGCGGAAGCTCGGGAGCGACTGCAGTGTCAGCGGCTTCTGCCACGCTGGGAGCATCCACAGCCGGCGCAGCCTGGTCAGCGGCCGGGACGACTGGTGCGACGGCATTCACGGTAAAGGCATAGGTCTTATCCAGAGCGCCCTCCTGTGACACGGTGACGACGACGCTGTCAGCGACACCT
>CACXHI010000196.1 GCA_902767395.1 Oscillospiraceae bacterium | reverse complement strand
CTTCTTGAATTTCTCGCCGGTGTATTCCGCGTTAAACTCCATCACAATGGGCAGCATCATGGCGCAGGCAACGCCGTGGGGGGTATCATACACCGCACCGAGGGTGTGCGCCATGGAGTGCGCGATGCCCAGACCGACGTTGGAATACGCCATTGCCGTGACGTACTGCGCCAGCGCCATGCCCTCTCTGCCGTCCGGGTCGTTCTTTACGGCCTTGCGCAGATTGGCGGCGATTAGCTGAATCGCTTCCAGATTCAGGCAATCGGAAAGCTCCCACGCAGCGGCGGTGGTATAGCCCTCAATTGCGTGCGTCAGCGCGTCCATACCGGTGGATGCGGTCAGGCCCTTGGGCATGGAAGCCATCATATCGGGATCGACCACGGCAACGTCTGGAATGTCGTTGGGGTCCACGCAGACGAATTTTCTCTTTTGCTCCACGTCGGTAATCACATAGTTGATCGTGGACTCCGCACCGGTGCCGCCTGTGGTGGGAACGGCAATGGTGAACACGGTGCGCTTCTTCGTGGGGGCCACGCCCTCGAGAGAACGAATGTCCGCAAACTCGGGATTGTTGACCACAATGCCGATGCCCTTGCCGGTGTCCATGGACGAGCCGCCGCCGATGGTAATCATGAAGTCGGCACCGCTGGCCTTATAGGCCTCCACGCCGTGCTGGACGTTCTCAATTGTGGGGTTGGGCTTGATATCCGTGTAGAGGGTAAATGCAATTCCGTTCTTCTCCAGAAGATCGGTCACCTTGGCGGTCACACCAAATTTTACCAGATCCGGGTCGGACGCGACGAAGGCCTTTTGAAACCCGTGCGCGGCAACAATGCCCGGGATCTCTTGAATGGCGCCGTGGCCGTGATAGGAAACACCATTCAATACAAAGCGGTTAACAGACATGCAAATTCCTCCTGTATAGAATTTGAACTTCGAAAAGTCCTTCCTTATTATACCAGGACGTCCCTTTTTTGTCAACGCGGCGGAATCGGAAGAAAAGACGCGTTTTTTTGTCTTCAACGGTTGATTTTTTGCGTTTGATTTGGTATGTTATTCAGGCGAAACAGCGGCATGGGTACAGAACACGAAAGGGATCCTGTGAGGAGTCATCGTATGGTGAAGAACATTCTGGCGTATCTTCGGGAGTGTGTGGAACGGCATCCCCAAAAACGGGCGGTTTCCGACCGAAACCGTTCGTTGACCTTTGCGGAATTGGATCAGACGGCAAGACGGTACGGGCAGACGATTCGGAATGCCTTGCCCGGCGTGCGTGCGCCGAGTCCAGTCGGCGTCCTCTGTTCCCGTGACGTGGAACCGATTGCCGCGTTTCTCGGTACTGTGTACAGTCGGAATTTTTATGTGCCGCTCGATCCCGACGCGCCCGGGGAGAAGCTGCGGGCGATCATCGAGGACGCCGGTATGGAAATCATTCTCGGCGGCGACCGCGACGTTTCCCGGATGGGGGAGATCGGGTTTTCCGGGATGCTGATTACGCCCGACAAGCTGGCAATCGAGCCGCTCGAGGCGCTGCAAGACGACGCTGCCCTGTCGGAGGAGGAGCCGCTTTATATGGTCTATACCTCCGGCTCCACCGGAAAGCCGAAGGGCGTGTTGAAAAGTCACAAGGCGGAAATCTCCTATATCGAAGCCTTCTGTGAGACCTTTTCCTTTTCCGAAACCGACGTGATCGGCAATCAGACCCCGTTTTTCTTTGACGCGGCGGCGAAGGATCTCTATTTGATGCTGAAAATGGGGATCACCATGGAGATCATTCCGACGGAATGCTTTGCGCTGCCGCCGGAGCTCATGCAGTATCTGAATCAAAGACAAATCACGGTTGCCTTCTGGGTTCCGACCGTCCTTTCGATTGTGGCGCAGTTGAATCCGTTCTCGGAAATCAGGCCGGAAACCTTGAGAAGCGTTTTCTTCGTCGGGGAAGTCATGCCGATGAAGCACTTGAACAAGTGGCGGGAGGCCCTGCCGGATCTTCAGTACGTCAACCTCTATGGCCAGAGCGAGCTGTGCGGCATCTGCTGTTTCTATGAGGTCCGGGGCCCGTTCTCCGATGAGGAATCCCTGCCCGTGGGCGCCCCGCTGAAAAACTGTCAGGTATATCTGCTCGATCAGGGGACCGTAGTGACCGAACCCGGAAGGATCGGGGAAATGTACATTGTCAGCGACGCGCTTGCCATGGAGTATTATCACGACCCCGAGAAAACAAATACAAGCTTTGTGACGAAGGACTTCGGCAATGGGCCTGTCCGCTGCTTCAAAACCGGCGACTTGGCGCAGTACGATACGAAGGGAAATCTGGTGTTTGCCTCGCGGTCGGATTTTCAAATCAAGCACATGGGACACCGGATCGAGCTGGGAGAGATTGAGACAGTCGCCGGGGCGCTGCCGGAGATTGCAAGATGCTGCTGTCTGTACAATTCCGAGAAGAAACGGATCGTCCTGTTCTGCGAGCTGACGGAAGGAACCGAATGGACCGGGACGGAGATTAAGCGCAGACTGAAAACAAAGCTTTCTTCGTACATGGTCCCGTGGAAGATTCACGTCATGGAAGCGCTGCCGCTTAACGCAAACGGGAAACTGGATCGTCAAACCCTGAAAACACTGTTATAAACACCCGGAGGGAACACAAAATGGATGAGTTGCTTGAGATTCTGAACGATTTGAACCCTGATATTGATTACCAGAACGAGAAGAATCTGATCGACGGAAAATGTCTGGACAGTCTGACCATTCTCACGCTGATTACCGAGATCTGCGACACCTTTGATATTTCAATCGGCCCCAAGTGGATGAAGAATGAAAACTTTAACAGCGTGGAAGCCATGTGGAAGATGATTCAAACGATTCAGGAAGAAGAGTAACCGAAATGACCATCACGTCGCTTACGTTTATCGTCTTTGCTTTCGCAACGATCCTTGCATACTACGTGGTTCCGAAAAAATACCAGTGGTGCGTGCTGCTCCTTGCGAACATTGTGTTCTACGCCTACGCGGGCTGGAAAGCAGCCTGCTTCGTCCTGTTTACGGCAACCAGCATTTTTTTCGGCGCGCTTGGCATGGAGCGGGTTTTGGCAAAGCAGAAGGCGCTGTTCGCCGCCCAGAAGGAAACCCTCACGAAAGAAGAGAAGAAGGCTGTCAAGCACAAGAATCAAAGGCGCAGAAGGCGCATCATGCTCTTTGTGCTGCTGGCAAACGTCGGCATTCTCTGCGTGACGAAATACACCGACTTCGCGCTCGCACAGGTCAATTCGCTGTTGGCCGCTTTGGGCGGAGGAGAAGTTCGGTACGAGCTGAACCTCATCGTGCCGCTGGGAATCTCGTTCTACACCTTCCAGTCCGTCGGGTATTTATTGGACGTGTATTGGGAAAAGATTTCTCCGCAGAGTAATTACCTGAAATTCCTGCTGTTCGTTTCGTTCTTCCCGCAGATGACGCAGGGCCCGATCAGCGAGTATGGGCAGCTCTCCCGGGAATTATTCGCGGAGCATCCGTTTTCCTATAAAAACTATTCCTACGGAATGCAGCGGATGCTCTGGGGCTTTGCAAAAAAGATGCTGGTGGCGGACGTCCTCAGCGTCTACGTTGCAAACGTCTTCGCAAACTATGAGCGCTACACGGGAATCACAACCCTGCTCGGGGCGTTTTGCTACGCCGTCCAGATCTATGCCGATTTCTCCGGCTACATGGATATCATGTGCGGCCTGTGCGAAACGCTCGGGATCCGGCTGAAGGAAAACTTTGACCGTCCGTATTTTTCAAGGTCCATTGCGGAGTATTGGAGACGTTGGCACGTCAGTCTGGGCGACTGGTTTAAGAACTACCTCTATTATCCCATCGGAATGTCCGATTGGAGCCGCCGCCTTGCGAAGAAGACGAAGCGGAGATTCGGCGCGCACATCGGAAACACGCTGCCTGCCACGCTCGCGCTCTTGGTTGTGTGGACGGCGACGGGCCTTTGGCACGGTGCAAGCTGGGCCTATATCGTCTGGGGCCTCCTGAACGGGGTGTTCATCATCGTTTCCATGTGGATGGAGCCGGTCTACGTTAAATGGAAGAGCAAGCTCGGGCTTCACGACGAGAGCCGCGCCTTTCGGGCGTTTCAGATTCTCCGCACGTTTACCTTGGTCACGTTCATTAAGGTGCTCCCCGAGGTTGGCGATCTGCGGCGCGGTCTCGGTTTGTGGAAGCATATTTTCACGGATCACCGACTTCCGACCGGCGTGGGACAATTGCTGGAGTTTGCCGACACGGGGAAGCTTTGGCTGATCCTTGCCGCAGGCGGCAGCCTGATGATGCTTCTTGTCTCCGTTCTGAAGAGCAAGTATCAGGTGCGGGATCTGTTCAATCAGCTGCCGTTCGCGGTACGGATCATTCTCCTGTCGTGCGGCGCTGTGCTGGTGGCCGCGTTCGGCGGGATGGCGATGTATCTGTTTGGGGGAGGAGGGTTCCTGTATGCGGGATTCTAAGAAAGCGCTTCTCGCAACCGGCGCCTTTGTTCTGCTCTTTGCATTGCTGTCCGGTGCGTTTCTGATGTTCAGCACACCCTTCACGCACAATTACGACTGGCACCTGCGGGAGCAGCTTGCCGGCAAGCTCGACTTCCTGATTGTCGGCGCCAGTCACGGACAGTGCGCCCTCAATTCGAGAGAGTTGGATGCCCTTACCGGCTGCAACAGCTACAACCTCTGTTACGATGCGGAGGGGAATTATGAAAAACAGTATCTGCTGCGTGAGGAGTTGACGAGGAACCAGATCAAAACCGTGGTGCTGGAGTTGTCCTATGATACCATGCAAGCGGCGGGAACAACCGGTTTTACCGACTCCAACGTCTTCACCGTCATGCGGATGAATTCGCTTGCGGATCGGATGGCCTATTGGCTCGGGCACGTCAAGCTGGACAACAAGCTCTACGTCTACGCCGAGATGATGTATCTTGGATTCTTTGAATGGCGGCATCCGCAGATTCCATTTGACGCGGAGCAGGCGGCGCTGAAGGGCGGCAAGATGCTGCCGGGGCAGGATCAAAGCCTGCCGGACGAAGCCCTCGCTGCCACCCACCATGAAAACTGGTTCACGTTGGCGTCCTTCCGGGAGGAAACGGTCAACGGCTTCACGGATTTGATTCAGCTTTGCCAAGCCCACGGCGCAAGGGTCATCGTGGCTGTGGTCCCGGTATCGGATCAGTGCTTGTGGCGTGCGGAGAATCTGGATGCGTTTACCGAATGGGCAAATGCGTACTGCGCGGAGCAGAACGTGGAGTTCTACGATTTCAATTTGCTGCGCGAGCGATTCGCCCTGCTCTCCGACGAGGATTGCTACAGCACCGACCCGATGCACATGAGTGAAAAGGGAGCGCGGATTTTTACCGAGGCCTTCGCAAGGATCATTCAGGCGGCAGCCGACGGACAAGACGTGTCGTCCAGCTTTTATCAGTCCTATTCCGAGATGCAGTGGGATTCGCCCTATATGGCAAGATTTCAGGCAGAGTGATCTCGCGGAAAACTGCGCAAAGAAGGACGCCCAGCCATGAAAACCGAAAAAAGCAAGACGCCGGCCTCCCCGGAAAAGGGGGGGCCGGCGTCTTGACAGACGAATACGTTTCTCCTCTCACAGCCTGCGAAAGGCATGAATCCGAAACTGCGCTGTCACGGTCAATTGCGTTACGGCGGCAAGCCGCACCGCGCTCTGCCGCGGGGTCTTCCATGTGTAGGGCGTCATGTGAAACAGCGCCTGCACGTCCTGTGCGGTGGGCAGCGTGAAGCGGGTCTCTACGGGCGTTACCGTTTCGAGGGAAAAGCCCGGATAGGCTTCGACCCGCTCTTCGTTTTCGTACGGCGCGTCATAGAGCAGGCACTTGAGCTCCCACAGATGCCGGGGCCCCGGAACCACATAGAGAAACGTTCCGTCCTTTCGCAGCACCCGGCGAAATTCCTCCGCCGCCAGGGGAGAGAAGCAGTTGACCAGACAATCGACCGAGGCCTCCGCCAACGGCAAGCGGTAGCTGGACGCAACGGCAATTTCCGCCGAGGGGCAGCGCCGGGCGGCTTTTTTCACCGCGGCCTTGGACAGATCTACGCCCGCCGTCCGTCCGCCGTGCGCTGCCGCGGCTTCCGCCAGCGCTGCGGTGTAGTAGCCCTCGCCGCAGCCCGCGTCCAGAAGGACCGGCGCCGCTTCATCCGGCGGCACGGCCAATGCACACAGGGCTTCTCGCAGCGGTGCGTACCAACCGCCGCTTAGAAAACGTGTGCGGGCCTGTACCATATCGCGGTCGTCGCCGGGGTGGTCGGAATGCCGCCGGTTGACCGGCAGCAGATGGACGTAGCCCTCTCGGGCAAGGTCATAGCTGTGACCGCGTGGACAGACCAGAGAACCGGTCTCCCGCTCCAGCGCCTCGCCGCAAATCGGACAGCAAAACAGACTTCTCACGATGGTGCCTCCTGCTTTTTTGAGGTATTATACAGCGAAAGCGGCTGCAATTCAAGCGCTTTCTGCACTGGACGGTCTGGAACCGTAGTACGGTGGAATCTGAAAAACTTGACGTAGAGGCCGCTGACCACAGCGGCCTCTGCCTGCGTCTACGAAACGCGTTCGATCTCTGCCACTACGATGGAATACCCTTGCCCCGTAGAGGCCGCTGACCACAGCGGCCTCTCCTACCATCTTCGAAACGCGTTCGATCTCTACAACGTGCTGGCCAATGTGGTCATACTCCGTGACTCTGAGAGTTCGGCCACTACGGAAGAAATCAACTTTTAAGCGAAACAGCGTAGTAGGGACGTTCCCCTCGCGCCCGCGCTGCGATGCAAGGCCCTTTTTCTGCGCTGGGCCCAAGATTCCGGTTGCGGAAGCAGGGGTTTTGTGCTACAATACAAGTGATATCCCGTGCAAGACTGCAGTTTGAGGAGATGTGACGAATGAAATTAGGTATCGTGGGTCTGCCCGGCGTGGGCAAGACGACCCTTTACAATGCGCTGACCGGCTCGAAGGCGGAAACCGGCGGCTACGGCGCGTCCGGCAAGCCCAACGTCGGTCAGGCGAAGGTCCCCGACGAACGGCTGGACTGGCTGGCTGAGTACTACAAGCCCAAGAAGTACTCGCCCGCAAGCATCGACTTTGTGGACGTGGCCGGTGTGAGCAAGGGCACCGGGCGGGGCAACTCCGTCTTGCAGAACATCCGGCAGACCGACGCGCTGGTTCACGTGGTGCGCTGCTTTGACAGCGACAATCTCTTCCCCGAGCCTGCCGACGCCCGCTCCGATGCCGAGACGCTGGAGCTGGAGCTGATTTTGGCGGATCTCGAGGTCGTGGAGCGTCGGCTGGACAAGGCCAAGAAAAACCTCAAGGGCGGCGACAAGAAGTACAAGCGGGAGGCCGAGATGTGTGAGCAGCTTCTGGCCCATCTGTCCGAGGGCCAGCCTGCCCGCACCTTTGCCTTCACCGACGAGGATAAGGACATTCTTCAGGACGGCGGCCTGCTGTCCACGAAGCCCGTGATTTACGCCGCGAATCTGGACGAGGACGGCATGGCGAATTACCGGGAGAATCCCCAGTATCTGGCGCTGTCGGCGCTGGCGGCCGAGCAGGGCGCGGCCGTGCTGCCCGTGGCGGCCAAGTTTGAGGAGGACATCATGGACATGGAGCCGGAGGAGGCGCAGATGTTCATGGAGGAGCTGGGCCTGACCGAGCGGGGCTTGGATCGCCTGATTAAGACCTCCTACGAGCTCCTGGGCTATATCTCCTTCCTGACCGCCGGGCCGGACGACGTTCACGCGTGGACGATCACCCGCGGGACCAAGGCCCCCCGTGCGGCGGGCAAGATTCACTCCGATATCGAGCGCGGCTTCATCCGCGCCGAGGTCGTGGCCTTCGAGGATTTGAAGGCCTGCGGCACCATGGCGAACGCCAAGGCCAAGGGCCTGTTCCGGCTTGAGGGCAAGGAGTACGTCATGAAGGACGGCGATATTGTGAACTTCCTGTTCAACGTGTAAGATTTGATTCGGCAAAAACCAGATGGGAGGTGATACTGCGGATGCACTGGACAATGTGAACCAATTAGAATGCGGAGAAGTATTAAGATTTTCGAATGGAGAATTTTATCAAGAGGATTGTGTTGATTTCTTACGGAGGATTGAAGATTGTTCGGTAACGTCCATCTTTGCAGACCCCCCAGGAAACACAGGGGACGGTTCTCTGTGTTGTCTATTCTTCCACAATTCTTCGGACGGTCGTCAGGCTTACGCCGGTCAGGCGGGAGAT
>CACXHI010000195.1 GCA_902767395.1 Oscillospiraceae bacterium | reverse complement strand
CCTCGATGTTCTCCTCGTAGTCCTCGTACTTCTCGGCAAACTTCTCGGCAAAGTCGAGGCGGGCGGCGGTCAGCCGCTCCTCGCGCACGTTCTTGTCGTCGGTATCGAGGGCAAATTCGATCTGGTTCATGCCATAGGCGCACAGCTCGTCGAGCAGCTCGTGGTTGACGGCGGCCTTCTCGAAGGTGAACTTGGGCTTGCCAATGGCGGCGACAATGGTGTTGATAAAGGCGACGATCTGCTTGTTGGTCTCATGGGCCAGCTCGATGCCCTTGAGCAGGATCTCCTCAGAGACCTCCTTCGCCTCAGTCTCGATCATGACGACCTTCTCGGCGGTGGAGGCGATGGTGCAGAACATCTCCGCTGCGGCGCGCTGCTCGCAGGAGGGGTTGACGAGATACTCGCCGTTCAGATAGGCGACCTCGGTGGTGGCCATCGGCCCGTTCCAGGGCACGGAGGAGCAGGCGGTGGAGATGAACGCGCCCAGAGAGGCCACGACCTCCACGGGGTTCTCGTGATCCACGGCCAGAGAGGTGCAGGTGATGACCACGTCGTTGCGCAGCTCGTCGTCGAAGAAGGGGCGCATCGGGCGGTCAATCAGGCGCATGGTGAGAATGGCCTTCTCGGACGGACGGCCCTCGCGGCGGTTGAAGGAGCCGGGAATCCGGCCCACGCCGTACAGACGTTCCTCAAACTCAATCGTCAGGGGAAAATAGTCCATGCCCGCCTTGGGGATGGGGTTGCAGGTGATCGTGGTCAGAACCACGGTGTCGCCGTAGCGGCAGATGCACTCGGCGTCGGCCAGCTCCGCGACTCTGCCGGTCTCGACGGTAAAGGTGCGCCCGCCGATCTCGGTCTCAAAAACGTGATGGTTGGGATATTGCTTTCTGGTAATCATAAAAACCTCCTTTGTGTGTGCGGCATGGGAGGTTTCGCACTTGAAGCTGCCGTCGAGGGGGTGCATTAGGCAATCGGCATTCGGCTTTCAGGAATCGGGGGCGATTGGGGCATTTCTCCTCCGGATTCCTTTGGCCGGTTCCTCGGGCGGTGTTCGACAGCACCTTCAAACGCGAAGCGTCTCCCCTGCCGGGTTTGGTTCAAAAACGGGACTTCCCTCACGGGAAATCCCGTTTTTGAAACGACGTTCTTACTTACGGATGCCCAGCTTGGCGATGATCGCACGGTAGCGGTTGATGTCCTTCTTGGCAAGGTAGTCAAGCAGGGAGCGGCGCTTACCGACCATCTTGAGCAGGCCGCGACGGCTGTGGTTGTCGTGGGTGTGGGTGCGCAGGTGCTCGGTCAGCTCCTGAATCCGAGCGGTGAGAATGGCAATCTGGACCTCGGGGGAACCGGTGTCGCCCTCATGGGTCGCGTTGTCGAGAATGACCTGCGTCTTCTTTTCCTTCTGGATCATGGTTGTTACCACCTTTCTGTTGTTTCGCCCGCAGGCTAAGTATACGGCCGGTGTGAGCCGAAAACCGAGCGCCGGGGCTATGGCCTGTGGCCAAATGATAGGCAGGCAATCCTGCCAGCCCATATAGTCTATCACATGTTTTGTCAATTGTAAAGCATTATTTTTTTGTTTTTCCTGCGGTATGGCGGGGTAGCGGTTTCGCCAGTCACCATAGCGCCGCCGTAGTACCATATTACACTTTTTTCTGTTCCCGGATCAGCAGCTCAAACGTGCGCCCCTCCGTTGTTTCAATCTCAAATCGGTTTTCCCGGTCATACACGCGAAGATCCCGCAGGGGAAACGCATCGCATTCATTGATGAGGTCAAACAGAACGTCCTTGAAAAACGTCAGATCCATAGAATCTGCCTCCTTTTTATTTTGCTTTGACATTCTGTAAATGTCTGTCAGGGCATTATTTTATCATATACTCTCCGTAATGACAAGCACAAAATGTCATAATTGGAGGTCAAGATGTTTATTAACAAGGCCAAGGATGGTACGCACAATCTCTGCGGGGCGAAGGTCGCGGCCCTGCGGAAGGAAATGGGGCTGTCTCAGCGGGCGCTGGCAGATCGGCTGCAGCTTGACGGGCTGGATATCGACAAAAATGCGATTCAACGACTGGAGTGCGGGAAACGGTTTGTCACCGATATTGAATTGGTCGCGCTTGCGCGGGTGCTCCGCGTTTCCGTAGAGCTGCTTGTGACAGAATCAGCGCGCCACACCGTCGCCGTGGTGCCGTAGTACGCCGCTCCCCCCGTCCTTCTGAGCGAAGCGAAGAAGCCGTCCCCCGCCGTTTCGTCACGCGGGAACCGTGGCGCACTGGATGTGCGCCGCTACCGGACGCGGGGAGCTGTGGCGCACTGACGTGCGCCGCTACCGGGCGTGGGTGCGGATCGCGGGACGGGGAACCCGTCCTTTATGGCGGCGTACAGCTTTCCACTTTCAATTTTCAACTTTTTCCGCACGCAAAAGCGCCCCGGCGGTTGCCGGGGCGCTTTTGCGTGTTGCATACGAAGCTTACTGCTGGCTCTCCATGTAGGCCACGATGTCACCGACTGTGACGAGGGTGGGGAGCACGTCGTCGGGGATGACGATGCCTTTCTCCTCCTCCAGCGCCATCAGGAGCTGGAGCACGTCCAGCGAGTCCGCGCCGAGGTCGTCCTTGATCTTGGATTCGAGCTTGACGTCCGAGGGGGACAGGGGAAGCTGTTCGCAAAGGATTTCTACGAGTTCTTCAAACATGGTGTTTTCCTCTTTTCTATGATTCTGTTTCCGATTCTGCGGCGGAATGGACGGTCAGCTTTTTGACAAACGAGCGGCGCTTTTTGTGCTGCACGGCGTGGAAGCGCTTCCACTGGTTGATAATGGCGCGGTTGTCCTCCAAATTCAGGTTCGTCTCGGCGTATTCCACGCCCTGTTCGCGCAGAAGCCTGAGAATGTGGGCCGAGACGACGGTTGCCACGCCCCGGTTGGCCCATTCGGGATCGACGGCGACGAGGCCCAGATCCAGAATGCGCGGGTGCTTGATATCGCGCAGGACGCGCACCAGCGCGGCGGGGGTCAGACGGCCCCCGGATTTTTGCAGCGCGCGAGACAGGGACGGGAAGCACAGCCCCAGACACACCAGCTTGTCATGCTCGTCGAGGATCACGCCGACGTATTTCAGCTCGATAATCAGCATGAAATTGTCGATCAGCATCTCCTTCATGCCCTTGGTAAAGGGAACCGTGCCGTAAATGTCCTTGTAGCTCTCGTCGAGCAGGGCGAAGAATTCGTCCCCGTAGCGGCGGATAAAATCGCGCTTGCTCCTGGCGGGGCCGAAGTGGAGGTTGTAGCGCTTCATCACGTAATCCGCCATTTTTTCCAGCGAGCCGTCGTCGTGCTCGGGCAGATAGATCTTGCGCTCCTCCCAGTCCACCTCCTTGCGGTAGCCGAGGTGCTCGATCAGACCCTGATAGTAGGGGGCGTTGTACTGCTCCTCGAAGGTGGCAAGCTCCTCGAAGCCCTCGATCAGCAGGCCCTCGCGCTCCAAGTCGGAAAAGCCCAGCGGTCCGCAGACCGTGTCCATTCCCTTCTCCCGCGTCCAGCGCTCCAGCGCGCCAAACAGGGCGTCGGCCACGGCCTGATCGTCTACCGCGTCGAAGCGGGTGAAGCGGACGCGCTTCTCCCCTGTTTTCGCATTGTGGGCCTTTTGCAGGATGCCCTGAATCCGGCCCACCATCCTGCCGTCGCGGTAGGCGTTCCAGCATTCGGCCTCGCAGGTGTCATAGTACACGTAGTCGGGGCGGAACATCTTCTTTTCGTCGCCGTAGAGCGGCGGCACGAAATTGGGGTTGTCCCGATACAGCTTCAGGGGGAAATTCAGAAAGTCCTTCTGCTGCTGTTTGGTTTTGACTGTTTCGACGGTAAGCATGGCAATCAGTTCTCCAGCGTGGCGACCACGGCGGCGCAGCGGGGGCAGAGACCCTCGGCGTTGGCTTGGAGGGAGTGCATCCAGCAGCGCGGGCACTTGGCGCCCTGCGCCTCGGAGACGGTGATCCGCAGGCCGGGGAAGTTCACACCCTGAGCGCTGATGCCGTGATCGTCCGCCCCGTGCAGCTCGTCGGCGCCGCCCGTGCAGGCGGAGACGATGAACAGCTCCGCCAGATCCATGCGGCGGATCGCCTCCAGCGCGGCCTTGGCCTCGGCGTCCTGCGCCAGAAGCCGGACCTGCGCCTCGAGGGCCTTGCCGATGCGCTTGTCGGCTCTCGCCTGCTCCAGCACGCCGTTCACGTCCTCGCGGACGCGGATCAGGGTGTCCCACTTCGCCATCGTCTCGTCGTCGAGGGCGTAGGCGGCGAAGGGCTGGTTCATGTCGTTGAACAAAACGTTCCGCCCATCGTCGCCGGCGCGGTGGGGCATGGCCTGCCAGATCTCGTCGCAGGTGAAGGCGAGGATCGGGGCAAAGAGCTTGGTCATCGTGTCGAGGATCAGGAAGAGGGCGGTCTGGGCCGAACGGCGGCGCAGGCCGTCGCGCTCGTCGCAGTAGAGCCGGTCCTTGAGGATGTCCAGATAGAACTGGCTGAGCTCGACCACGCAGAAGTCGTTGATCGCGTGGGTCAGCACGTGGAATTCATAGTTGTCGTAGGCGCGGAAGCCGGTTTCGATCAGCTTGTTCAGCCGGGTCATGGCCCAGCGGTCCAGCTCCAGCATGT
>CACXHI010000194.1 GCA_902767395.1 Oscillospiraceae bacterium | reverse complement strand
CTTTGCTTCGCCGATGCCGCGCTCGACCAGCCAGTTGATGATGGCGCGCTTCGCCTCGGCGACGGACAGACCGTTCAGAAAATCGGAGTTGACAAGGGTGCCGGTGGCGACGTCGGTAAAGGCCGCCTCCTCCACGTTGCCGCCCGCAATGACCTCCACGATGGGAAGTTCAAATTTCCTGGCAAACTCCCAGTCACGAGTATCGTGCGCAGGAACCGCCATAATCGCGCCAGTACCGTAGCTCGCAAGCACGTAGTCGGAAATAAAAATCGGAATTTCCTTGCCGTTGACAGGATTAATGCCCCTGACGCCGCCGAGACAGACGCCGGTTTTGTCTTTGTTCAGCTCAGTCCGCTCCATGTCGGACTTTGCGGCGGCCGCAGCCTGATAAGCTTGAATCTCCTCAGGATTGGTCAGCCGGTCCATCCACTTCGCAACCAGCGCGTGCTCAGGCGAAAGAACCATATAGGTCGCGCCGAAGAGCGTATCGGGACGGGTGGTATAGACGGTGATATCATCCCCCAGCGTGGTGGCAAATCTCACCTGTGCGCCGTAGGAGCGTCCGATCCAGTTGATCTGCTGGGCCTTGACCCGCTCAGGGAAATTCACGTCCTCCAGATCGTCGATCAAGCGGTCGGCATAGGCCGTGATTTTGAGCATCCACTGGCTGCGCTCCTTGCGAATGACCGGTGCGCCGCAGCGTTCACAGACGCCCTCCACGACCTCCTCATTGGCGAGAACGCACTTGCAGGAGGTACACCAGTTGACCGGCATCTGCGTCTTGTAGGCCAGACCCTTTTTGAACATTTGCAGGAAGATCCACTGCGTCCACTTGTAGTAGGAGGGATCGGTGGTGTTGACCTCACGGTCCCAGTCAAAGCTGTAGCCCAACGCCTGAAGCTGGGAACGAAAAACGCTGACGTTGCGCTCCGTGACGGTCCGGGGATGGACGTGATTTTTGATGGCATAGTTCTCCGTGGGCAGGCCGAAGGCGTCGTAGCCCATCGGGAACAGGACGTTGTAGCCCTCCATCCGCTTCTTGCGGGCGATCACGTCCATCGCGGTGTAGGGGCGCGCGTGTCCGACGTGGAGGCCGACCCCGGACGGGAACGGGAACTCAATCAGGCCGTAAAACGTCTCCCGATCCGAAGTGTTTTCCGTCTGATAAATCTTGTGCTTCAGCCAGTATTTTTGCCATTTGCTCTCAATGGCGGAAAAGTCGTATTTCATGCTTTCAGCCTCATTTCTTCTGTTTCATTTCGTTCCGTACCTCACCCTCGAGCTATTCCGGCAGGGCAACGGGCTTCGCGTCGTTCCACAGACGCTCCAAATCATAGAACTGACGGGTCTCATCTGTGAAGATGTGGCAGACCAGGCTGCCAAAGTCCAGAAGCACCCACGTCCCGCCGCGATGCCCCTCCCGGTGCAGCAGCGGTTCGCCGCAGCCGTCTACAACCTCCTCCACGGTGTCGCAGAGGGTCTTGACGTGCGTATTGGAGGTGCCGGTGCAGATCAAAAAATACTCAGCCAGCGTAGTGACCTCCGTTACCTCAAGCAGACGGACGTTGATGCCTCTTTTATCCTCGAGCGCCTTTGCAGCTGCGAGGGCAATTTCCTTCGTATTCATAAGCTTCCCCTTTCATGGCGCTGCTTTTTATCGTATGCGCGCACCCTGCGCGTCAAAGTGATTCGATCATCAGAAGATCTTGCCGATCACGTCGGTGGCGACGGCGTAGAAGGTCATTGCGCCGAGCAGCAGAGAAATCAACAGCAAAAACGCACCCTTGAGCCAACCGGGGACGCCAACCTCGTCATCATCGAGCAAATCCTCATATTCCTCCGGCGCAGCTTGCAGCTTTTCCGGCGTAATTCGTCCGGCCGGGCGCGGGGTCGTCGTCGGCGCAGCCGTCCTTGACGGCGCTGCGACTGGGGCAGCAGGCTTTTCGGTCTTGGGCTTCTCTCCGTCACCAATCAGCGTATAAAGCTCTGCAAGGAAGGTTTCGTCGTCCACAGCGTCGCGGCTGAACCGCCCTGTGGATTCCTTCCGTGCCGTTTCCGCCGCCTCCGCCATGGATTCGTAGGTCAGAGAAACAAGCGGTTCTGCTTCTCTCTGCTCGGGGATCAACTTGTCCTCCGGAAGCGCATCCAGTGAGATTGCAACCGGCTCCGAATCCTTCTCCGGCAACGTTCCGCGGCCCACTGCCGCAACGGCTTGCCGAACGTCCTTTGCAGACGTTCCAGATTCTACAGCCTTTTTTGTTATTTCCGCAGCTGTCTCGGCCTCGATGGCCTTTTTGACTCTCTCTGCAGTTGTTTCCGGCTCCGCCGCCTCTTCGTTGCCCTTCACAGAGGTGCCGGTCTCCTGCTTTGTGTTTTCCAGAACTGCGCGAAGCTCCCCCAGAAGCGTCTTTTTCGACTCCGAAGGTGCGGAAGGCTGCTGCGCCGCCTGCTTCTCCAGTGTATCGCTAAACGTTTCGGAGGCCGATTCGGTATTCGCCTCGACCGTGGACTCCGAAGTGGAAACGGACTGCGCTTGATTCGTTTTCTCGGTCTGATTCTTGTTCGCGTGTTTATGATTGCGTTTCACAACGGTTCGCTCCTCTCAGTTCGATTTCGGTAGTATTCCCAACCCTCCAGAGAATCGGGGTCAATGATTCTTCCCTGCTCACGCAGGAGAGACACAGACAGATCCAGCCCATGATAGATTGCCGCATCCAGATCCGTCCAGACAAGCGCTCGAAGCTTCTCCACACCGGCAAAGCGTCGATTCGGCTCCATATAGTCCGCGATATACAGGATTTTATCCAGAAGAGTCATCCGCGCCCGACCGGTTGTATGCCACCAGAGTGCCTGAGCCAGTTCCTCCGACTCTCCAAAGATTTCTCTCGCCACAACGGCTCCGGTTTTGGCATGGAGGAGCTTGGGGTTCTCCCGCTGGAAGGGTGTTAGCATCATATCATATTGATCGCAAAGATGCAACTGTTCCCTTCCGCCCAGAGCCTTGGTAATATCATGCAGGATTCCTGCCCGATAGGCTACGTCTGGATCGGCGCCCCACCGCTCCGCAAGCGCGCGGGCAGTTTCGGCAGTTCCAATCACATGGGCGCGGCGCTTCTCATCGTGCAGCTCCAGAGAAATCTCCCGCAGCCGCTCAATGGGCAGTCCTTGAAGCTTAGCACCGGTGAGATACCAGCCATTTTCACGAATCAGGGCCTCCACGTCGCCGGGAAGATAATCCGGCGCGCCGAACGCGATCAGCCGTCGGACCGTGGTGGAAGAGACAGGGACACAGGCGTTTTTGACTGTGACGATCCTTGCGTGCAGGTCGCGCTGGAGGGCCGACGCCTCACGGCCGGTTTGATCCCAAAGCTCCGCGTTCTCCGAACGCCGCATCACGACGAGAGCAGCAAGCGAAGCGATTTTCTCCGGCTCACGCCAGAGCCGGAACGTGAGAAGCATATCGGTTCCCATAATCAGAAACAGCTCATCATGGGGCGTCCGCGCTTTCAACTCCGTCAGCGTATCGACGGTATAGCTCTTTCCTGCCCGAGCAATTTCCAGATCGGAAACTTCGACCTTGGGGATTCCGGAAAAGGCTGCCCGGCACATGGCAAGACGAGCCTCCGGGCCGGGAGAACCGGCAGCGATGGTTTTATGCGGTGGATCTGCGGCGGGAATAATCAACAGCTGGTCCAGCTTCAAGGCACGGATCAGCTCCTCGGCGGCCAGCAAATGCCCCGTATGGGGCGGATTGAAGCTGCCTCCGTAAATACCGATTCGACTCATTCCTCGCCGTCCCGTTCCGCACGGCGGCGCTGCCTTGCAAATTCAATCGCCGCCTGCTTGAAGTATTCATTTTTGCGCTCCCGTTCCGCCTTCGCCGCAGCACGCCGCTTCTGCGCCCCTGCGCGAACGGGATTGATCTTGATTTTTGCTTTCGCTGCGCCGGTCTTCTTAGCAAGCGTCTGCGAACGCCGCCAAAGAACGAATTTGTTCCCGACGCATTGGATTCCTTCGGCACGGAGCGCCTCACAGAGCATATCGCTGACCTCTCTGGCGGAGAGAAGGGCCGTTTCCAGCACCTTGCCCTTAATCAGCTCCCGCGCCTCGAGCTGCCGCCCGGCCTCTTCGATCAGCGCGTCTGTGACGCCCTCCTTGCCCACCATCAGGGTCGTGTCAAGCTCATTGGCCTTGGACCGAAGCTCGGCCCTCTGCTTGCTTGTGATCATGGTTGTTCCTCCAGCATTTGGCAAAGCCTGTTCAGGGCGTTTGCCCGGTGTGAAATGGCGTTCTTCTTTTCTTTTCCCATCTGTGCGAAGGTGCAGCCGTAGGCGGGAAGATAGAACACGGGATCATAACCAAAGCCATCCTCCCCGCTCGGTTCCGTTGCAATCATGCCCTCGCACGTCCCGCGGGCAACGAGCGTTCGCCCGTCCGGGTAGGCCAGAGTCATGACGCATACAAATCGGGCGGTTCGCTCCTCGGAACGAATCTGCCGCATATTTTCCAGCAGGTGCATCAACCTGTCCCAATCTGTTTTACAGGCCGGTGCGCCATAACGCGCGGAATAGATTCCCGGCCCTCCGTCGAGCACGTCGACGCAAAGTCCGGAATCGTCCGCCAACGCCGGCAGCCCGGTGGCCTCCATGACGGCGCGCGCCTTCAGCTCGGAGTTCTCCTCGAAGGTGGTTCCGGTCTCATCTACGTCGATCTGGACGCCCAGATCGGCTTGCAGAACCAGCTCGATCTGATACCGCGCCAAAATACTCTGAATTTCCTCCAGCTTATGCCGGTTTTGCGACGCAAGAACGACTTTCATAGCGCAACGTACCTCCTGAGCAGCTCGCAGAGGGCGCGGTTTCCCTTCTCACACAGCTGCAGAAGCGCAGCCTGCTCCTGCACCGTGAAGGGTCGACCCTCTCCTGTTCCCTGAAGCTCCACGATCCGTCCGTCAGATGTCATCACACAGTTCAGGTCGACAATTGCGCGGCTGTCCTCCTCGTAGCAGAGATCGAGCATTGGCTGATCGTCCACGATTCCGGCGGACACGCCGCTCAAATAGGATCGAATCGGCAGGGATTCCAGCTCGCCCCGCTCCACCAGACGGCGGAGCGCCAGCGCAAGCGCGAGAAAGCCGCCGGTGACAGAGGCCGTTCGCGTGCCGCCGTCACCTTGAAGCACGTCGCAGTCGATGATGAAGGTTCGCTCTCCGAGCTTGGACAGATCGACGGCGCAGCGCAGGCTCCGTCCAATCAGGCGTTGAATCTCCGCGCTGCGGCCGGACAGCTTGAGCTTGGAAATATCGCGCCGACTGCGCTCCCGGTTTGCACGGGGCAGCATGGAATACTCGGCAGTGACCCAACCGCCCTGCTTGACGTGGGGCGGAACCTTGTCCTCCACCGAGGCGTTGCAGAGCACGACCGTGTTGCCAAGCTCGATCAGGCAGGAGCCCTCGGCAAAGCGTGTAAAATTGGGAGTGAGCTTGACGTGACGGAGCTCGTCAAATTTGCGACCGTCGATTCTGCTCATAAAAACCACCTCAAATCAGAGCTTCTACAAATTCACGGGGCTGGAAGGGCATGAGATCGTCGATTCCCTCTCCAACGCCGATGTATTTCACGGGAATCTGGAGGGCATCCGCCACGGCAATCACGATTCCACCCTTGGCGGTCCCATCCAGCTTGGTGAGGACGATGCCGGTGACGCCGGCAATTTCCTTAAACTGCTTGGCCTGAAGCAAGCCGTTTTGCCCGGTCGTTCCGTCGAGGACGAGCAAAACCTCTTTATCGCTGTTCGGAAGCTCGCGGTCAATGACGCGGCCAATCTTCCCGAGCTCATTCATCAGGTTCGCCTTATTGTGCAGACGACCCGCTGTATCGCAGATGATGATATCTGTGCCTCTTGCCTTGGCGGCAGAAATGCCGTCGTAGACCACGGACGCAGGATCGGCGCCCTCGTGCTGACGGACGATTTCGACCCCGGCACGGTTGGCCCAGATCTCCAGCTGATCGGCAGCGGCGGCACGGAAGGTGTCGGCCGCGCAGAGCAGGACGCGATTCCTCGCCTCGGAGAGCTGATTGGCAAGCTTGCCGATCGTCGTCGTCTTCCCGACGCCGTTCACGCCGATCACAAGGATGACGGAGGGGACGGTTCCCAGACGAAGGCTGCTGTCTCCGACCTCCAGCATCTCCACAAGAATGTCCTGCAACGCCGCGTGGACCTCCTCCGCCTCGCGGAGCTTCTCCTCCTTGACACGCTGACGGAGCGCCTCCACGGCCTTGACCGAAGTCTCCACGCCCACGTCCGCAAGAATCATCCGTTCTTCCAGCTCTTCATAGAATTCCTCATCGACGCCGCGGAATACAGGAAAAATGTTGCCAAGATTCTTCTTGGTCTTACTCAGACCCTTTTTAATTTTTTCAAAAAAACCCATTGCTGTCCCCTCAAGTCAGATGTATATGATTTCTCAGTGCTCGGAAAGACCGAGCTCTTTTTCGAGCGCATCAAGATCCAGATGGAGGATCTTGGAAACCCCCTGCTCCTGCATGGTAACGCCGAACAGCGCGTCAGCCTCCTCCATCGTGCCGCGCCGGTGTGTGATGACAATGAACTGCGTCTTTGCGCAGAGCTGACGCAGATACCGGGCATACCGCTCCACGTTCCGATCATCCAGCGCCGCGTCGATTTCGTCCAGCATACAGAAGGGCGTCGGACGAACCTTCAAAATGGCAAAATACAGGGCGATT
>CACXHI010000193.1 GCA_902767395.1 Oscillospiraceae bacterium | reverse complement strand
TCCTTCAAGGGCGCGATGGACGAGATCCGCGTCCGCGACGGCGCGGCTTCCGACGACTGGGCCTTCGCCGAGTACGCGACGATCGCCGATCCCGCTCCCGCCCGCCGCGGGGACAGGCTTCGAAAAACACGAAAGGAGACTACTAGATGAGACAGCCCCGAATCACGCGTCCCGGTGCGTGCTACCATGTTACGAGCCGGTGCGCCAAGCATCGTATCGTAGCGGGTTATCCGCCGTGCGCAGTCGGCTGCGTCAGGGCGGACCAATCCTCCTGAAAGACGACAACCGGAACCTCGGCGGAGTCGCTGCGCACCGTCAGAGTCTGCTTCGTGTCCCAAAACAGAACGGAGCCGTCTGCGTTTCTGCGGTGCAGACAGAGCGCACCGGCACAGGGAAAGCCTGAGTCAGGCAGGGGCGCGCACCAGAGCGCGCATCCGCCGCCGGGACGCATCAGAGTTCGCAGCGGCGCGCCGTCGAGCACGACGGCCCCGTAGCGCGCTTGACAGGCGTGCAGCCACCGGGAGAAGGCACCGCGTCCGCTCCACGGGCCAATCAGGATGGCACTGTGCGGACAGGCAGCATAGGCGGGAGGCACGACGACCTCCTTCCCTGCGAGGGCTGCGGCAAGCTGCGAAAGGCGCGAAGCGCCTGCGCGCTCAAAATCCAGAAGAATCACGCCGTTCCATGCGTTCAGAAACCGGATTGCCTCGTCCAGACCACGTTGGCTCGGCAGAAAGGCGTCGTCGACGATCACCCCCTCGGCATCGAGGGGGAGTTCCGCCGGACGCCAGCCTCCGTCGCGTAAAAAGCCATACCCACGTCGAAGCCGTGGCTCCTCCGGACACGCGCCGGAATTACTGACAAAATAGATACATTTTTTCATGGACAATCCCCATCGTTGGTGATATAATACGAAAGGATTACACCGATTCAAGATAGGATATGAAGGTGGTGCGCGGCACATGCTGTCTTTGCTGCCAAAGCTGATTTTTCATAAGCTCACCGACGTGACGCCCGAGTTTTTGCAGCAGCGGGGGATTCGCCTGCTGATGCTGGATTTCGACAATACCATGCTGCCCTATACCTCCCGCACGCCGACGCCGGAGCTGCTGACGTGGATCGACGGGATGAAGCGCGGCGGCGTCCGGCTCTGCGTGGTCTCCAACAGCAAGAAAAACAAGGCGCCGTTCTTCTGTAAGGCGCATCGGATTGCCTGCGTGACCCATTCCAAAAAGCCGACCGGCAAAGGAATCCGTCAATGTCTGGCTCGTTTTGACGCGCAGCCGTCTGAGGCGGCGCTGGTCGGGGATCAAATTTTTACCGACGTTTTGGGGGCCAATTGCGCCGGTGCAACGTCGATTCTGGTGAAACCCATCCACTTGCACAATTTTTGGCTCAAGCTTCGCCACGTCGCGGAGCAGCCGTTCATTTATCTTGCACGAAAAAGGAGGATCACAAAACCATGACCAATCTGGAAAAGTATCTGTCTCTGCTCGATCGGGGCAATTACGACGCCCTGCTGCTCACCGGCCCGATCTCCCGCAAATACTGCGCCGAGTTCAACGTGGATGAGGGCGTGGCGCTTGTCACCCGCAGGGGCTGCCGTTACTATACCGACTCTCGCTATATCGAAACCGCGGAGAAGAATCTCAAGGGCTTCGACGTTCGCATGGTGACAAAGGACAACGGCTATCTCAAGCAGCTCAACGAGGCGATTGCGGACTTTGGCGTCTCCACGCTGGGCTTCGAGGAAGAGGTTATGACCGTCGCAGAGCTCCGCACCTATGAAGAGAAGCTCAATGCCAGGCTCGTCCCCTGCCAGAAGGAGCTCAACGCCTTCCGCGTGGTCAAGGAGGAATATGAGCTCCAGCGGATGCGCGAGGCACAGGCCATTACGGACAAGGCCTTCACCGAGGTCTGTAAGCGGATCAAGGTTGGCATGACCGAGAAGGAGCTCTGCGCGGAGCTGATCTACTGCCTGTACAGGAACGGGGCCGAGGGCCTGTCCTTCGCGCCCATCGTGGTGGCGGGGCCGAACTCCTCCATGCCCCACGGCGTTCCCGGGGAGCGCAAGCTCCAGAAGGGCGACTTCATCACAATGGATTTCGGCGTGGTCTACAAGGACTACTGCTCCGATATGACCCGGACCGTGGCGCTGGGCTACGCCACCGACGAGATGAAGCTGGTCTATGAGACGGTTCTGAAGGCGCAGCTTGCCGGAATCGCCGTGACCAAGGCCGGCGTCACCGGGCAGGCGATCGACGGTGCGGCCCGGAAGGTCATCTCCGACGCGGGCTATGGCGATTACTTCGGCCACGGCTACGGGCACTGCCTCGGCCTGCAGGTGCATGAGGCCCCCAACTGCAACCCCTCCAATGACAAGCCGATGCCTGCCGGCTGCGTGTCCTCCGCCGAGCCCGGCATCTACCTGCCCGGTAAGTTTGGCGTCCGCATCGAGGACTGCGTGATTATCAAGGATGACGGCGTGGAGGATCTGGCTCACAGCCCCAAGGAGCTGATTGTTATTGAAGCATAATCCGTTGAAAAAAATCTTGCATTCTTTCTATTGATGTAGTATACTATATCAGTAAAATTGCCGGAAAGGCAGAAATCTGCATATTCTAAGGATTTTGGAGGAAACATATATGGCAACCATTACCGCTGGTGATTTCAGAAACGGCAAGACCTTTGAGATGGACGGC
>CACXHI010000192.1 GCA_902767395.1 Oscillospiraceae bacterium | reverse complement strand
TGGTCAGCTTCTGATGGTTGACGTTATAGACGATGGTGGGCAGATCGTTGCCGGCAGGCGCGGAAATTACGACCTTCTTGGCGCCGGCGTCGATATGGGCCTGTGCCTTCTCCTTCTTTGTGTAGAAGCCGGTGCACTCGAGCACGACGTCAACACCGAGCTTGCCCCAAGGCAGATCTGCGGCATTGGGCATCTTGTAGATGACGATCTTCTTGCCGTCAACCACAATATAGTTGTCCTCGCCCTCGCCCTCGTTATATTCAACCGTGTGGTTGTTCGCGTAATTGCCCTGCGTGGAGTCATACTTGAGCAGATGGGCCAGCATCTTGGAAGAGGTCAGGTCGTTGATGGCAACGATCTCATAAGCGGAATCGCCGAACATCTGACGGAAGGCCAGACGGCCGATACGTCCAAAACCGTTGATTGCTACTTTGACAGGCATAATAGTTTTCCTCCGTTTCGCGCACTCAAGCGCATCAGTATAACAGTATTATGACGATTCTTTGTAACCGCCGCGCTTATTATACACTGTTTCTTTTCAATTGTCCAGATGTTTTATCCTCAGAAACAAAATAAAAAAGCGCTTTTAAAGCACTTTGATATCTCGCCGCTTCCGGACATTTCCCTCCATGTTTTTCTGGCGAAACAGTTGCTTTTTCTTTGCCAATGTGATATATTAACGGAAACAGTATGCTGGGGAGGTTTCGTCGGTGTTGGATCTGCATTGTCATATTCTGCCCGGTCTGGACGACGGCGCCGAAACGCTCGGCGTCAGTCTGGAGATGGCTGCGGCTGCCGCCAGCTCGGGCGTCGAATACATCTTTGCCACCCCGCACTGCAACACCCATGACGCGCGTAAGAACTATCGTTCTCCTGAGTTGATTGCCTCCTATCGAAGATTGCAGTCCACGCTTGACGAAAACGGAATTCCCATCCGGATTCTTTCCGGCGCCGAGATCCTTGCAAGAGGCAATTTTGAAGCGCATCTGGAGGCGGACGATTTTATGACGCTCAACGCCTCGCGCTACCTGCTTTTGGAATTCTATTTTGACGAGGACCCAGCCTATATGGAGCACTGCTTCCGCGCGGTGGAGAACGCGAGTATGGTTCCCGTCGTGGCACATCCGGAGCGCTACGACTGCGTACAGCGTTCTCCCGAGCTGGCCGAGCTCTGGGTTGCACGCGGGCGTGTTCTTCAGGTCAACAAGGGCAGCATTCTCGGCGAGCTGGGCGAGGACGCTTACTTGAGCGCGGCGGTTCTTCTGCGCCGCGGTTTGGTTTCTGTCATTGCCTCTGACGCACACCATTTTTATTATCGCAACCCCCACATGGGTGCGTTGCTGGAGGCGCTGGACCGCCGCTTTCCCGAGGTGGACCCGGAGCATCTGCTGCGCACGGTTCCCATGAAAATTGCAAAGGATCAACCGCTGTAAGGAGAAGCTGAAAGCTATGATTAGACTGATTCGCGTTGTGCTTGTCGTTCTGTTCTGCATCGCACTTGTCAGTGCTGCCGCTCTGTTTTTTTACGTCCGAACCACCGAAGACAATACCCCGCCGGAATTTCACGTCGAGGCCGATCTCATCGAGGTCAGCGTCACGGATCCGGACGCTGCCCTGCTTCAGGGCCTCACCGCAACAGACGACAGGGACGGTGATCTGACCGAAGAGATTCGGATTCAGACTCATTCCTCCTTCATGGGGAACGCAGAATTCACCGTTTCCTATATTGTGTTCGATCAGGCCTCCAACTATGCCACCTACACCAGACGCGCTCGGTACGTGGACTATGTTTCTCCCCGGTTCGAGCTGACACGGCCTATGACCTTCGGCGTCAACGAAACGGTTCGATTTGACGGCACGGTCGTCGTACAGGATCTGCTCGAGGGGGACATCTCCGGAAGGGTGAAGCTGGAGAAAAGCACCGTCGTCAATACGATTCCCGGCACCTATCAGGTCGTTCTCAGCGCTGCCAATCGAATGGGGGACACTGTTACGCTGCCGCTGAGTGTCCAAATCGTCGATAATTCCCGTACCAGAGCCCAGATTACCCTGCGCGATTATCTGATCTATGCGCACATGGGAGACGAACTGGACTACTCCCAATACCTGTCCAAGGTCACTGATCCGATGGAAAAGGATCAAAGCGTCGTAATTCCCCTTTCCTCTGTTTCGATCAATGACTCCAACGTCCGTCTCTCTACACCGGGAACGTATGAGGTCTACTATTACTACACCGGAATCTCCGGAGAAACTGCCACGGCCATTCTTACCGTGGTGGTAGAATGAGAGGTTGCGCCATGAACCAAACGCAAATCGTTTCCATCAATTGCGCAGAGGTTGAGCCATACTGCATTCTGCGGCGGATCTGGAAGAACTTTTGGATGGTTCTGATGGGCGCGGGTTTGTTCGCATTGTTGACCTATATCTACACGACCCTTCTGGTGCATCCCACGTACACCTGTACCGCAACCTTCGCAGTCACGCCGCGAAACACTTCCTCCCAATCTGCCACCATAGTCACCGCGTCTGCCACAGAGCAGTTCTCCGAGTTTCTTTCCGGCAGCATTCTGACCAGCCGTGTGCAGCGGATTCTCGGAAAGGACACGGAAGGCGCAACCGTCTCCACCTCCATCGTAGAGGACACCAACATCATTCGGCTTGTGGTATCTGCCCCAAGCCCACGCAACGCCTACTACATGTGCAAGGGTATTTTGGATCACTATGAGGACTACGCCTCCATCGTATTCTCCTCGCTCTCACTGGACTTGATTACGTCGCCTGCCGTTCCCGACAAAAGCGTTCTGCATTCGATTCAGCGGCGGGCCTTAATGATTTCCGTGCCACTCGGAGCGCTGATGATGATCGTGCTTTTGGCAGCACTTTGTGTTTTTTCGAGAACCGTGCAGACCATCGCCGGCGCGAGAAACCAGATCGACGGTTCGCTCCTGGTCACCTTGAACCATCAACGCAAAAACAAGACGCTGCGCAGCATGATCAAAAGGCAGAAGTCCTCCCTCCTGATTTCCGATCCTACCACCTCCTTCCTATACGTTGAAACGATCTATCAGCTTCGCACGCAGGTCGAACACGCCCGTAGACAGCACGGCTGCAAGACGATCCTGATTGGCTCGGTCGGAGAAAACGAGGGAAAATCGACTGTTGCGGCCAACCTTGCCCTAAGTCTGGCCCGGAAACACAAGCGGGTTCTTTTGGTAGATTGCGACCTGCGAAAGTCCGCCCAGCACTTGATTTTTGAAACAAAGCCGGACCGTGCGAAGACCCTCACTGCGCTGCTCAAGGAGTCCTATACGCCGGAGCTTCTGGAGGAATCCATCCAGTACCGGAAGGCCGAAAACCTGTATCTTCTCTTTGCCTCCAACGTTACA
This sequence comes from Oscillospiraceae bacterium, assembly GCA_902767395.1. GTDB lineage: Bacteria > Bacillota > Clostridia > Oscillospirales > Oscillospiraceae > JAFRPC01. Next base: position 3,584 of record CACXHI010000192.1, on the reverse strand, counting down.
CGGCACTCGGGTGAGCTGCTTGGCTCAGAAAAAATGAAGTCTCTGCTGCATGACCTCTGTGACCGATTTGAGTATATCATCCTCGACTCCCCGCCCATCGGCTTTTTTACCGACAGTGAGGTTCTGTGCGATTTGGCAGACGCCTCAATCCTTGTTGTGCGTCAGGATCTGCTGCCGGATCGCACCATTAACGACGCGATTGACGCTTTGAACCGTTGCCGCGCGCGCTTCTTAGGCTATGTCTTCAACGACGTACATGCGGCCAACGTCGCCGCCCGTCTGTTGGGCGGTCACCGATACGGCTATGGCTACGGCTATGGGCGCGGCTACGGCTATGGCTACGGCTACGGTGGGTATAAAAACAAAAACTACGGCTATGGCTACGGCAAGCGTCCGACCCAGAAGGACGACAGTGAAGCGGCGACGGGCGGCGGGAAATCTGCACAGGATTCTGTCAAGCTCGCCACCAGTCGAAGGAAGGAGGATTGAAGTCATGGAAGAAAAGGAAACGCAATCAAATAACTTCAGTATATCCGTCTTCCTGCACAATTATCTTCGGGTTTTTCCGAGACTCTTCTGGATTCCGCTGATTCTCTGTCTGTGCATGTCTGTCTACCGCATTCAGCTCGGCAAGAAAAACTACAGCCCCTACTATGAGACCTTTGCCGTCTACCGCGTGTCAGCCAACAAGAACGGAAGCATGGACATCAATAACGTCGGCTTTCGCACGGACTCCAACGCCGCCCTTACACTGGCAAATAACTATCCTTACGTCATGTCCTCCGATCGCGCCAAGAACCTGATACAGGAGAAATACGACACCGTCCTCCTCTCTGCGAGTGTAAGCTGTCGCGCAGAGGCTACGCTGCTGATTTTTACCTCCCGAGGCACCACGCCGGAGCGTGCACGCGACGCTCTGCACATGGCAACGGACATTTTTCCGAAGGCGGGCGCCGAGATTCTGGGAAGCTTTGCATTGGAATTATTTGAGGAGGGGCCCCTGCCCACGCAGCCTTCCAATTACTTGGACCTCGTTTGGCCTACCGTCAAGTGGGGTCTCTACGGCATGATCGGGGGTCTTCTTATCATTGCGCTGTTTGCTTTCTTGCGCAAGACCGTTCACAATTCCGAGGATCTGCATGAGATGCTGAACGTTCCCTGTCTCGGCCTTTTGCCGCAGGTTCGCTTCAAGGCCAGAAGCAAGGGCGACAAAACCGTGCTGCTGACCAACGCGCATCTGAACGAGGGCTACGTCGAAGCGATCCGGTCTATCCGCTTCCAACTGTTTAAAGAGTTGGAAAACCATGCGGCCAAGGTCATTATGGTGAACTCCACCAGCCCCGGTGAAGGCAAAACCACGATTTCCGCCAACCTCGCATTGGCTCTGGCGGAGCAGGGCAACCGGGTGATCTTGGTGGACTGCGACCTGCGCAAGCAGTCGCTGAAGGATCTGTTTGGGATCAAAGCCCCCACCTACGGTCTGGTCGAATTGATTGCGGGAAAAATCGACGAGCTTGACTCCGCCCTCTCCCCGGTCGAGGGTTCCAGTCTGCGCCTGATCTGCGGAGACAAAATAGCTGAACAGCCGCTGAATTTCCTTGCCTCTCCCCGGCTCAAGGAAATCATGGATGATTTACGTGAACGAGCCGACTTTGTGATCGTGGATACCGCGCCCAGCGGTCTGCTCTCCGACGCGGCCAGCATTTCCCAGTGGGTTGACGGCGTGATCTACGTGGTTCGGCAGGACTATATCTCCCGCACCGCAATTCTGGACAGTGCAAGCGGCCTCAACAGCATGGACATTCGCTTCCTCGGCTGCATTCTGAACCAGGCAGTCCACTCCACCAGCTCCTCCGGTTATGGCTACACCGGCCGAAAGGGCTACGGCTACGGGTACGGCTATGGTTACGGCTATGGCTACGGGTATGGATACGGCTATGGCAAGAGCAAATATGGAAGCAAGTACGGCGGAAAAGACGCGGAGGATACGGGCCATTACAAAACGTAATGTGCAAACGCTTCTCCGCTCGGACGCTTCCGACATAGAAAAAACCTGCCGTCTGCGGCAGGTTTTTTCTATGCAGCAAGGACTCAGCCCTCGAGCGCGGTGATTTTATCGACACGGCGCTGATGCCGTCCGCCTTGGAATTCCGTGTCCAGAAAAATGTCAATCAGCTCCATCGCCATGGCAGGCGGGGTAATGGCCGCGCCGAGCGCCATCATATTGGCGTTGTTGTGCTGTCTGGTCAGGCGGGCGCTCATGTGGTCGTGGAGCAGCGCACAGCGAATCCCATGCACCTTGTTGGCAACAATCGAAACGCCGATTCCCGTCGTGCAGCAGACAATTCCCTTTTCACACTCTCCCGCCGCGACAGCCTTCGCCGCAGGCGCGACAAAATCGGGATAGTCGCAGCTTTCTTTGGTGTTGGTTCCAAAGTCACGGTACGCAAGTCCCCGTGCGTCCAGATGCGCCTTGATCGCCTCTTTAAGCTCCAGTGCGCCGTGGTCACATGCCAATGCAATCATTTGTGTTTCCTCCTTGGATCGTTTTCTGTTATCTCAGGCGATACCGCACGCCCTCAGTCAAAGGAATGCTCCATGCGCCGATCTCGAGAAGCAGATACCAGCAGACGCCGGTGGCCGCCATCACAATACAGATCCAGCGCTTGTTGCCCAACTCCGCATCCGCAAGGACGCAGCTTGCCGCCATCGCCAGCGGCAGGGTCAGCTGATATCTGCCCGTCACCAGCCAAAACAGGCCCAAGGCCGCGCAAACGCTCAGCACGAAGATCCCGCGCGCGTTGCGACGCCGCACTCCCAGCGTCCACGCGGAGAAGAGGCCCCAGAAGCCAAAGCCAAGGAGCGGTGCATCCAGCAGGAGCTCCGCCGCCATCCCGAGCCTCGGGATACGGAAGCACAGGACGCTCTGTCTGAGGATGAACGCAATGCCGGAACGGAGCTCGGAAGGCTTCAAGCCGGAAAGGAACCCAGAAAGACGGAACTGCATCAGCAGGAACCAGTGAAGCGCAGCTGCGAGCATGATCACCAGAATCCAAACGACCACAGCGGCAACCGCAGCCCAGATCAAATTCCGCCCGGAACAGGAGCCCGTCCGGTAGTAATGGAACAGCTTCCACCAATGCGCTGCCACGAAACAAACCGCCAGCCAAATCATACCAGGCAACAGGGTAATCATCGGCGCAAACAGCAGGCAGGCTCCCAGATAGGGCAGTTCCCCTGCAAAGTCCGTTCTCTCCTGCCGCAGATAGAGCAGCAGCAGGAACAGTCCAGCCGCCAAGAAGCAGGACACAGCATGTCCATGAATCTGGGAGGCGGCAAAAATCAGCGCGGCGGGCATCGCGGCCCACGGGCTGTCGGACAGCGTTTCGAGCAGGAAAAAGACTGCACCGGCGCCAAGCGTGTAGACAAGAATCCGCAGAATCACATAGCGCGTCCCGAACACCGTCTTCAGGAAATGCGTGGAATCCATCCCGGGGGCGAGGATGGCCCCATAGGAAACCAACGCGGCAAAAAACAAAACCACAAGCAGCGCGGCCCATTGCAGCTTCGGCGTCCCGAATATC
>CACXHI010000191.1 GCA_902767395.1 Oscillospiraceae bacterium | reverse complement strand
CCTATCTGGTCAACACCGGCTGGAATGGCTCCGGCAAGCGTATCTCCATCAAGGATACCCGCGGCATCATCGACGGCATTCTCGACGGCTCCATCCTGAAGGCGCCCACGAAGATGATTCCCTACTTCAACTTTGAGGTTCCCACCGAGCTGCCCGGCGTCAACCCCGCCATCCTCGACCCCAGAGACACCTATGCCGAGCCCGGCATCTGGGAGGAGAAGGCCAAGGATCTGGCCGGCCGCTTCATCAAGAACTTCGTGAAGTACGAGTCCAACGAGGCAGGCAAGGCGCTCGTCGCCGCCGGTCCGCAGCTGTAAAACGCCCCCGAAAGAACGAGAGTTGAATCTCAGCAAACGCGCCTGCCGGATGGTCCGGCAGGCGCGTTTTCGACGCTTGATTTTCTGGGTAGGTGCGCTTATAATGGAACCAAAGAAGTGACGTAGAAAAAAGGAGGGGTTCCCATGGCCTCGAAGCAGGGAGATTTTTCGCAGGGAAAGGTTTCTGCGCTGATTCTGCGGCTGGGCCTGCCGATCGTTCTGGCGGAGCTGGTCCATGTGCTGTACAACATCGTGGACCGGATTTACATCGGCCACATGGAGGACGGCGGCACACAGGCCCTGACGGGACTGGGCGTCTGCTTCCCGCTCATTACCCTGATCGGCGCATTCGCCAATCTGTCCAGCACCGGCGGCTCCACGCTTTCGACGATTGCCAGAGGCGAGGGTGACGACGAGCGCGCGGCCTGCATCATGGAGACGGCGTTCACCTTCCTGATTTCGATTGGCGCCCTCCTGACCGTGCTGCTCTTTTTCACCGCGCCGCTGACGCTGAAGCTGCTCGGCGGCGACAAAACCAGTCTGCCCTATGCGCTCAGTTACTTCCGCATCTATGTGATCGGGACGATTCCGGTGTTAATCAGTCTGGGCATGAATGCCTTTATCAACGCGCAGGGCTTTCCCCGGGTCGGCATGATGACCGTGATGATCGGCGCGCTGCTGAATACGGTGCTCGATCCGCTGTTTATCTATGTGTTCGAGATGGGCGTGCGGGGCGCGGCGTTGGCTACGGTGCTGTCCCAGCTTGTCAGTGCCGCGTGGGTGCTGCGCTTTCTCTGCGGCAAGCGGCCTCCGGTGCGGCTGCGGCGGCTGCGCCTCGACTGGTCGCTGCTGAAAAACGTGATGAAGCTCGGCGTGACGGGCTTTACCTTCAAGGTCACCAATTCCATCACACAGGCGATTGTGAACGTCATGCTCAAGGCGTGGGGCGGCCCCATGTACGGATTGTATATCGGCGCGATGAGCCTGATTAATTCCATCCGGGAGATTATGAGCCTGCCGGTCAACGGGGTCACCAGCGGCGGACAGAGCGTGATGAGCTTCAACTACGGGGCCAAGCGGTATGAGCGGGTTTCTGACGGCATTCGCTTTGTCTTCCTCTGCGGCCTGACGATCAATACGCTGATGTGGCTGCTGGTGATGTTCGTGCCGCGCCCCCTGATCGGGATTTTCACCGACGACAGGGAGTTGGTGGAGCTGACGGCGCAGTGCGCCCGCATCTACTTCGGTGCGTTTCCCTTTATGGCGATGCAGGTGACGGGCCAGCATACCTTCGTCGCCCTGAACTATCCAAAACATGCGCTGTTCTTCTCCATGCTGCGGAAGATTGTTCTGGTCGCCCCGCTGACCCTGCTGCTGCCGGGGCTGGGCCTCGGCGTCCGGGGCGTGTTCTGGGCGGAGCTCATCAGTCAGGTCTGCGGCGCGACCGCCTGCTTCACCACCATGTACCGGGTGATCTGGCGGAAGATGCGGCGGACGGACGGCGGCGGAATTGAGAATTGAGGATTCAGAATGCAGAACAAAAGGCGAATCGAGGAGGGAATTCATGCTTCGAAGACATTTCGTGGTTCGCGGCTGGGTGCAGGGGGTTGGCTTTCGCTGGCGGGCGCAGCAGGCCGCCAATCTGTACGGCTGCACCGGCTGGGTGCGCAACGAATGGGACGGCTCTGTGACGATGGAGCTTCAGGGCGAGGAGGAACAGATCAACCGGGTTCTCGTCGCCGTACAGGCAGGCTCCTATGTGCAGGTGGAGGAGCTGGAGCAGTGGGACGTTCTCCTTGTCCCGGCGGAGGCCGCCTTCCTGACCCTGTGACGGGAAGCCCGTTTTCTCAGTGTGTCATATAGATTTTTCCGGCTGGTTTCTCCCCGCCTGCGGCGGAGGGAGACCAGCCGGAATGATGTGAACTTACAGAATGGCAAGCACGTATTTTGCGTAGAGCTTTTTCCAGAACCCGGCGATGGAAACGCGGGCCGTCTGGTATTTCAGCGCGATTCGCATCTCCTCCAGCTCAGGCGGAGTGATCGAATGCTGGCTGAAGGTGGCCTTTTGCGCAAGCTGCACCACGTTCTCGGAAATCTCAGCGCCGCTCAACGCACGCAGCCGCAGCATCCGCCGGTACATCAGGCGGGTGCGCTCGTTGCTGTCGGCGCGGCTAAGCCGTCGGTGCCAGCGGCGCAGCGCCAGCGTCCGGCGCAGAACGATCAGAGCCAGAGCCCCGAGCACCCCGAGCAGACACCAGAGCGCTGTCAGATCCACGTGCGTTTTCTCCGGTTCGGGGGAATGCGCCTCGGTGGTTGCGACAGGCTGTGAGGGGCGTGTGGTCGGCGCCTCGGTGGGGAAGGGGTCGTCACTCGGCAGGGGACGGGATTCGGAGGTCGTTGGGGTGGAAAAGGCGATGCGTCCGGTGAATTCCGTCGCGTCGGAGGGAGTCGGCTCGATGCACACCCAGCGCCCGGCGCTCCAGATCTCCACCCACGCATGGGCCTGCAAGTTGGAAACCGGCGTGTTTTTGTTGGCAGTGAGCGTGCAGACGTAGCCGGAAACGTACCGGGCCGGGACGCCCAGCGAGCGGAGCAGAGCGGTGCAGGCGGAGGCAAAGTGGACGCAGTAGCCGGACTCGGCTTCGTTGAGGAACCAGGTGCTGAAGTCTACGCCCTCGGGGACGTGCGCCGGGTTGCGGCTGTACTTCGCGCAGGCGGAGATGCGCTCGGCAACGTCCCTTGCAAAGCGTTCCGTATCGGGTTCTTCTTCGCCAAGCAAGGCAGCCGAGAGATCGGCGTCAAGCGGGCGAACGTCGCTGCCGTGCTGCTCCCACCATGCGAGGACGCCCGCGCGGGTTTCCTCCGGCACGGACAGACAGTGCTGCAAGACCCACTGCTCGTAGGCAGAGGGGGTGCTTGCGGCGGCGAAAATAGGCAGCGCGCTGGGCAGAAAATCCATTGAATAGACCTGAAGCTCCCCGGGATTTCGCACATAATCGTCGCCAATGACGGCGCTCTCCGGCAGGGAGGTGAGCTGGTAGGTCGTGAAAAGCATGGGCTCGACACCCACCGTCTCAATTTCCAGATGACCGGCAGAAGCAGCCTCGGGATACACCACGTCGACTTGAACGTTGGAGCCTTCCGTGATAACGTTGCGGTCCCAAGGCGCGGCAACGGCGGCCGCAAGGGAATCTGCAACGCCCAGATAGGGGAAGACGTCCGTCTCCCGCCAGCCTTCGGCGGCCCCTCTGCGCCACACGCTTCCGTCGAAGTCGGCGTAGCTGGAGCCGCGCAGATAGTGGATGCCGTCGAGGGAGGATCTGGCATACAGACAGGTAAACGGGTGATTCGGCAGCGCGCCGAGCGCGGACAGCTCCACCTCCTTCGGGTTGCCGGTCAGACCGGCGTTGAGGTTGCCCTGATTGTTGCGTTCGTTGGACCACTTGCTCATCCACTGGCTCAGGTTCTCCCAAGTGATGGGCGGCTGATAGGTTTCCCGCGGGAAGCACGTCAGCAGAACCCCCAGCACGGCGGCGGAGAGCAGGGCGGACAGGGCCAGAGATTTGACGACTTCGCCCAGATCGCGGCGGCGAACCGACTGGCTGAAGGCCTGCGTCAGCAAGGAAAAGACAACCAGCATCAGCGGCAGCAGATCGGGCGGCGTGTCGGTGAGGACAAAGCAGGGCAAGACGCCGGGCAGAAGGGAGAGGGCGGCAGGCAGAACCATCCGCCACTGCCGCACAGCCAGACTGCACAGATAGGTCTGCGCAATGACCAGCGCAAGCAGGGCCGCGCCGGTGGCGTCCGGGGAGGTCGCCTCCTCGGGCAGATAGTTGCTCAGCATGTCATAGCCCCGGGCGAAGCGTGTCACCAGCTCGCCCCAGAGATTTCGGAAGCTTTCCGCCACCACGTCCCACGTCACGTAGAGCATGATCAGCAGCAGGAACAGGAGCACCAGCGCGGCAATTCGTCCGCGTTTTTTTCGATCCAGAAGAATGCAGTTGAAACAGGCAAGGTAGGGCACAATCAGCCAGACCTCCTCGGGCAGGGGGAGAGAGAAGGCAGAGGTCAGACAGAACAGGGAGCCGAAAACGCCCAGCAGAATCAGGCAGAGCTCCAGAAAAAAGCGGAGAACAGGAGGAAGGGACTTCATGCGACGCGCCCCCTTTCCGGCCCGACCGGACAGATCAGGTCCGCGTGCAGCGGCAGCGGCCAAGGCAGCTCTGCGGAGGCCTCCGGCGCCAGACAGGTACTGCGAAGCACGGAAAGAAGATCATGGTCGGTGTTGATCGGCATCTGCCGAAGCCTGGCGTCCTCCATCCAGACCGCCTCGAACAGGACCCCGTTTTCGAGCATCCAGTTGCAGAGATAGCGGAAGCTGCCCAGCGTTTCCTTGCGCTCCTCGGGGCCTCTGGGCGTTCGCAGCGCCAGAATGACCTTCCGGCGCACCGGCTCCAGCGGTTCGCGGACGATGAGCTCGTCGGTTTTCAGCGAGAGCTTCCAGTGAATGCTTTTCACCGGATCACCGGGGCGGTAGACCCGGTGGTCGTGCTGCTCGGAAAAGCCGCTGCCGGGCTTGGGCTTCATCTGCTGCTGGAAGAAGGTCTCCAGCCGGGGCATGACCGCGGGCCTGACCGCCGGCGGCAGAATGGCGATGGGGAAGGTCTGCGGCATCCGCAGCGGCAGACGGAACAGCCCCAGCGCGTCATAGACCCAGCCCCGGCGGAATTCCGGGTACACGAAGCCGCAGACCTCGGTGGACAGAGAGAGCAGCCCGCCCGCACGGGACAAATGGCTCAGGAATCGGAGATCCTTCTCCTGATCCCGCGTGCGGAGGTTCAGGCGGATGCGCACCTCCGGCAGAGGCAGATAGCGAAACGCGCTGATCCGAATGCGGAGCGAGGCGTTTTCGCCCTGCTCCACGGTGTCGGGGGCGTGAACCGACAGACGGCAGGTGAGCATCACGGGAAGCGAGCAGAGAAAGCTCAGAAACGGCAGGGCAACCACCAACACCAGCAGCAGCCATGAAAACCAGATTTTGCTGGCGAAGTAGAACGTCAGGCTCAGGGCCAGCAGCCCCAGATAGAGCATCCGGTTGGTCGCCATGGCTTACACTCCCGGCGCCGGAACCGCGGAGAGCAGTCCGTTGAGCAGGGCCTCGGCTTGAACGCCCTCCGCCTGCGCGTCGGCAGTCAGCAGAAGGCGGTGGGCAACCGTGCCCGCGAAGACGGTCTTCACGTCGGCGGGCAGAACGTAGTCGCGCCCGTTCATGTAGGCAGTGGCTTTCGCCATTGCAACCACGGCAAGGGTCGCACGGGGGCTCGCACCGCGCTGGATCATGGTGTGCTGCCGGGTGCGGTTCACCAGCTCCACCACATAGCGCAGCACGGATTCCTTTACATAGATGCGGCTGACCGCGTCCTGCATGGCAATCAGCTCCGCACGGCTGACCACCTGCTGCACGGCGTCGAGCGGGTCCGCGCCGCCCTGCCGGACGGTGACCATCTCCAGCTCATCCTGCGGCTTGGGATAGCCGATGCTGAGACGCACGGTGAAGCGGTCCATCTGCGAGTCGGGCAGGAGCTGGGTTCCGGCTGCGCCGGTGGGATTCTGCGTGGCGATGACGGTGAAGGGGCGGGGCAGCGCATGGGTCACGCCGTCCACGGTAACGGTCCCCTCCTCCATCGCCTCAAGCAGAGCGGACTGGGTGCGGGAGGTGGCGCGGTTCAGCTCGTCGGCCAGAAAGAGGTTGCACAGGATGGCGCCCTTTTGATAGACCATCTTGCCGGTCTGCTTGTCATAGACGGAGTAGCCGGTGATGTCGGAGGGCAGCACGTCAGGGGTGAACTGGACGCGTCCGTAGTCGAGCCCCAGCGCGCGGGAGAAGGCCAGAGCAATCGTGGTCTTTCCGACGCCGGGAATGTCCTCGAGCAGCACGTTTCCGTCCGCGAGAATCGTCATCAGGATCCAGAGCAAAACCTGCTCCTTCCCCTGGACGGCCTTTCGCAGCTCTGCGATGATTTTTTGAATGACGTTCATTTCATTTCTCCTTTTGCAAGAAAATAACTTTCCATACTATTTGACGAAAAAAAGCAGGGATTGTTTCACAATCCCCACCATTATACACGAATTATTATCCTTCCGCAAGCCCCAGCGTCAGAATTCCCAGATTTCTTGCGTAAATATCCCCAAACTGCGACAGGGGCAGGGGATTGACCCCGCTTCCGACCTCTACGGTGTAGCCCGGCAGGTCGCGGGTCAGGATGAACCAGTCCTTGTAGCCCGCAAAGCCCGAGGCAAAGGGCACGTCCTCGAGCGTGTAGCCCGACACGGCGGCAAAGCGCTCCCCCAGCGCCTCCGCGCCGGCCGGCTCGATCCGCAGGAATTTCCAGTACAGGACGTTGCCCTGACTGTGATAGCTCAGCGTCAGACTGGGCTTGACCAACTCGGTCAGCCGCACCATGGCCTCGCTCTCCGGCTCGGAAAGCGGGCCGGTGCCCACGTAGTCCCGCGGGCCGGGACGGTCGTAGCCCTGCGCGTATTTGTTCTCCCGCGCCTGCTCCCAGAGCGCGGGGTAGTTCAGATTCAGATCCACCCCCCGCAGATTGGCCTTCCAGCCGTCCGGAAAGGGGATTTGCGGGTAATTCTCCGCCAGTGCGCGGGCCTCGGCCCAGCCGGGGTCGCTCTCGCGCAGCCCGCCCGTCACCAGATCCACCCCGTCGGGGTTGACCATCGGAACCAGATGCAGGGTGGTCCGCTGGTAGAGCGCCTGCGCGGAATAGCCGAAGATGCGCCCGTTTTCCGAGATCGCCTTTGCGTAGCTTTCCAAAAACTGCATCAGCACCGGCACGGTGATCCACTCGTTGGCGTGGTGGGCGGCGTTGTAGAGAATGCGGCGCGGCCCCAGTCCCACGGCGACCTGCGCCAGCTTCCGCCCGTATGCGGTTTCCCCGATGGGGCGCTGGGTCAGAAAGGGATAGCGGGCGACAAGCCCCTCCAGACAGAGCATCAGCAGCTCGTAGGTGAAGGGTAGATCGGTGGGAACGACCTCGAAGCCGAGCGGTACGGTCAGGACCTGTCCCACATAGAGCTGTAAAGGATCCTGATTCGGATTGGCGGTGATGATGGCCCGCACGGTCGTCCCAAAGCGGGCGGCGATTCGGCTGTAATTGTCTCCCGGCGCGGTGCGGTAATAGCGGTAGCCGGTCAGCCACGGCAGCAGGGCGGCCCAAGTCGGTCCGTCCAGCCGCCCCGTCGGCGCAAGACCGTTCTCGCGCTGAAATTCCCGGATCGACGGAGCGCCGGCCCGCCGCAGCCCCAGTTCGTAAAGCTCCATTTGCTGCTCCCCCCATGGTGTGATGGTACAGTCTATGCACGGAGGAAGGGATTAGAACGCACGCCGGCCAAGGAACGGGGGCGCCGTTCCCCGCAAACGTCCCCGTTCAGCGCACATTGTAGCGGTGCGTAACAGCTAAATCTTTACGTAGCGGCCACTGCGGGATGGGCTGAGCTGTTACGTAACGCTACAACTTTTCCGAAACAATTCCGGCGCCAGTTCTTGACAACTTCCGCATCTTGTGGTATCATTTCTGCGTTGAGCAAAGACGTTCATTTGGGGATTCGTGTCCCCAAATGAGCGCTTTTTTTCTGTTTGAAGGAGGAAAAAATGACCAAGTACATCTTTGTAACCGGCGGCGTGGTGTCCGGGCTTGGCAAGGGCATCACGGCGGCGTCCCTCGGACGGCTGTTAAAAATGCGCGGATTAAAGGTCGCGGCGCAGAAGCTCGACCCGTACATCAACGTCGATCCGGGAACCATGAGCCCCTACCAGCACGGCGAGGTCTACGTGACCGAGGACGGCGCGGAGACCGATCTCGACCTCGGCCATTACGAGCGCTTCATCGACGAGGATCTGAACCGATATTCCAACCTCACCACGGGCAAGGTGTACTGGAACGTGCTGAACAAGGAGCGGCGCGGGGAGTATCTCGGCTCCACGGTACAGGTCATTCCCCATATCACCGACGAAATCAAAGCGTTTATCTACCGCGTGGGCAAGCACTCGGACGCGGACGTGGTCATCACGGAAATCGGCGGCACCATCGGCGACATCGAGAGCCAGCCCTTCCTGGAGGCGGCGCGGCAGGTCTCCCTGGAGGTTGGGTGGGAAAACAGCCTGTTCATCCACGTGACGCTGGTCCCCTATCTGCGCGGCTCCGAGGAGCACAAATCCAAGCCCACCCAGCACTCGGTGAAGGAGCTGCAGGGCATGGGGATTCACCCGGACGTGATTGTGCTGCGCAGCGACGAGCCCATTCACGACGAGGGCATCTTCCGCAAGATTGCGCTGTTCTGCAACGTGCAGCCGGACTGCGTGATCGAAAACCGCACCGTTTCCTGCCTCTATGAAGCGCCGCTGATGCTGGAGGAGGCGGATTTTTCCGGTGTCGTCTGCCGCAAGCTGGGCCTGTGCGTGCCCGCGCCGGCGCTCGCGGAATGGCGTGCGATGGTGGAGCAGATGAAGCATCCCTCGTCCGTCGTGACCATCGGACTGGTCGGCAAATATACGCAGCTCCATGACGCCTATCTCTCCGTCATGGAGGCGCTGCATCACGCGGGCAGCGCCCTCGGCGCGAAGGTGGAGCTCCGCTGGATCGACTCCGAGCAACTGACGGCCGCGAACGTGGCGCAGCGCCTTGGGGAAACGGACGGGATTCTCATTCCCGGCGGCTTCGGAAGCCGCGGCATCGAGGGCATGATTCTTGCAGCCCAATACGCCCGCACGAACAAAAAGCCCTTCCTCGGCCTCTGCCTCGGAATGCAGATCACGGTCATTGAGTTTGCCCGGAACGTCGCGGGGCTCTCCGACGCCGACTCCGTTGAATTTGCCCCGCTCTGCCGCCACAAGGTCATTGACTTCATGCCGGGGCAGAGCGACGAAATCGACAAGGGCGGCACACTCCGTCTGGGCAGCTATCCCTGCCGCATCGCGCCGGACAGCACCCTTTGGCGCTGCTACGGCGTCAAAGGCGTGGACGAGCGCCACCGCCACCGCTGCGAATTCAACAACGACTACCGCAGCGTGCTCGCGGCATCGGGCCTGACGTTCAGCGGCGCCTCGCCGGACGGACGGCTGGTGGAAGCCGTTGAGCTGTCCGAGCTGCCGTTCTACGTCGGCGTTCAGTATCACCCGGAGTTCAAGAGCCGTCCGAACCGTCCGCATCCGCTGTTTCTCGGCCTGATCCGGGCGGCGTTGGAAAAGTGAATGGAGGAGACAACATGGCAAACTGTGCAATCGTAGGAATCAATTGGGGCGACGAGGGCAAGGGCCGCATGGTCGATCTGCTGACCGAGCGGTATGATTACGTCGTCCGCTATCAGGGCGGCGGAAACGCCGGCCACACGGTGGTCAACGACCGGGGCAAATTTGCCCTGCACCTGCTTCCGTCCGGCGTGTTTCGGGAGGGCGTGGTGAACGTCCTCGGAAACGACGTGGCGCTCGATTTGGAAAACCTGTGGACGGAGATTGAGATGCTCCGCGCCGCCGGCGTGTCCGTCACGCCGGAAAATCTGAAAATCAGCCAGCGGGCGTCCCTTCTGCTTCCCTGGCACCGCGCGCAGGACGCGCTGGAGGAGGCGCGGCTGAAGGAGAAGAAATACGGCTCGACCAAGCAGGGAATCGCGCCGTTTTACGCGGACAAGGCCCAGAAAAAAACCCTGCTGGCGGGAGAGCTGCGCGATGGCGCGCGAATGCGCGCGCACGCGGAGGAGCTGCTGGAATGGAAAAATCTGATTCTCACCGGGGTGTACGGGGCACAGCCCATTGCGCGGCAGGCGCTGCTGGACTGGCTCGAGGAATACGGCGAGAAGCTCAAGCCCTTCCTCTGCGACGTTGCCGCAGAGCTGTACGGCGCGCAGACGGCGGGCAAGCGCATCCTCTTTGAGGCCCAGCTCGGCGCGCTGCGGGATCTCGACTGCGGCATCTGTCCGTTCACGACCTCATCCCACGCCCTTGCCGCCTACGCCCCTGTCGGCGCGGGGGCGCCGTGGCTGAAGGTGGACGAGGTGCTCGGCATCGCCAAGGCGTATTCCACCTGCGTGGGCGAGGGGCCCTTCACCTGCGAGCTGTTCGGGGAGGAGGCGGAGGCGCTGCGCAAGGCCGGCGCCGAATACGGCGCGAAGACCGGCCGCCCGCGCCGCGTCGGGCCGATTGACCTCGTGGCCACGCGCTATGGCGTGCGGATGCAGGGCGCAACCGCCCTTGCGCTGACGAAGCTGGACGTGCTGAGCAATCTGGACCGGATTCCGCTTTGCGTGCAGTACGAGCTGGACGGCAAGCGGACGGACGATTTCCCGTTCCCCACCGTCCTGCCCGAGGCCAAGCCGGTGATCGAATATATGGACGGCTGGCGCTGTGATATTTCGGGCATTCGCACCTGGACGGCGCTTCCCGCCGCGGCGCGGGCCTACGTCGAGCGCATCGAGCGTGCCGTGGACTGCCATATTCAATACGTCTCCGTGGGTGCGGAGCGAAACGCATACATTGAACGATAATCAGGGAGGAAGCATCATGCAAAAACTGGAAATGATTTACGAGGGCAAGGCAAAGCGGGTTTACGTCACCGAGGATCCGGCGCTTCTGATTGTGGACTACAAGGACGACGCCACGGCCTTCAACGGAGAAAAGAAGGGCACCATCGTCGGAAAGGGCATCATCAACAACCAGATGAGCAACCGCCTGATGCAGCGTCTGGAGCGCGCGGGCGTTCCGACCCATTTTGTGCAGGAACTCTCCGAGCGGGAGACGCTGGTCAAGCGCGTTCAGATCGTCCCGCTGGAGGTGATCGTGCGCAACACGGCGGCAGGCTCCTTCTCCAAGCGCTACGGCGTGGAGGAGGGACTGGTCTTCGACGAGCCGACCATTGAATTTTCGTATAAGAACGACGCGCTGGGCGATCCGCTGATCAACACGACCCACATTGCCGCCATTCATCTTGCCACCCCCGAGGAGCTGGACGCCATTCGGCGCTATGCCTTGCGCGCAAACGAGGTGCTGCGGGCATTTTGGGCCTCCTGCGGGATCACGCTGGTGGACTTCAAGCTGGAATTCGGCAGGCTCTCCGACGGCACGATCATCCTTGCCGATGAAATCAGCCCCGACACCTGCCGCCTCTGGGACAGCAAGACCGGGGAGAAGCTGGATAAGGACCGTTTCCGCCGGGATCTCGGCGGCGTGGAGGACGCCTACGCAGAGGTGATGCGTCGGCTGCGGGAACACGATGAATAAGGGCGGAGACGACTGCATTCACGAGGAATGCGGGGTATTTGGAATCTATTCTCCCACGCTTGCGGACCTCGCGCCGCTGGCCTGCTTCGGCCTGCACGCCCTACAGCACCGGGGACAGGAGAGCGCCGGAATTGCGCTGAATCACGACGGCGTTTTTCGGACCATTCGGGACGTGGGACTGGTGAGCGAGGTGTTCACCCGGGAAAAGCTGGAGGCGCTGGGGCAGGGCCATATTGCAGTGGCCCACGTGCGCTACGCCACCACGGGGGCGGACAACCTTCGCAACGTCCAGCCCCTGCTCATCAATCACCACAAGGGCAGCATGGCGCTGGCGCACAACGGCAACCTGACCAACGCCTTTGCCCTACGCACCGAGCTGGAGCAGCGCGGCTCGATCTTTCACACCACCACGGATTCTGAGGTCATCGCCTACGTGATCGTGAGGCAGCGCCTGCGCTGCGGCAGCATCGAGGCCGCCGTGTCCGCCGCGATGGATCTCCTTCACGGTGCGTATTCGCTTGTGATCTCCTCCCCCACCAAGCTGATTGCGGCGCGGGACCCCCACGGCTTCCGTCCCCTCTGCCTCGGCCGGCGCGAGGACGGTTCCATCGTGGCGGCGTCGGAGAGCTGTGCGCTGGACGCGGTGGGCGCGGCCTTTCTGCGGGACGTGGAGCCCGGCGAGGTGGTCACCATGGACGCGCGGGGCCTGCATTCGGACCGATCCCACTGCAAAACGGCAGCGCGCAGCATGTGTGTCTTTGAATACATTTACTTTGCCCGCCCGGATTCGGTGCTGGACGGGAAAAGCGTGTGCCTTGCCCGGCAGCGGGCCGGGGCGTTTCTGGCGCAGGAGCACCCGGTCGAGGCCGACGTGGTCGTGGGCGTGCCGGACTCGGGACTGGACGCCGCCATTGGCTACGCCCACGCCTCCGCCATTGCCTATGCCATTGGACTGACCAAGAACAAGTACGTCGGGCGGACCTTTATCGCCCCGACGCAGGACGAACGGGAGATGGGGGTCAATCTCAAGCTCAACCCCATCCGCAGCGTGATCGAGGGCAAGCGTGTGGTGCTCATCGACGATTCCATTGTCCGCGGCACGACCTGTCGCCGCACGGTGGCGATGCTGCGCCGCGCCGGGGCCAAGGAAATCCACATGCGTATCAGTGCTCCGCCCTTTATTGCCCCCTGCTTCTACGGCACCGACGTCGACAGCGCGAAGGGGCTGATTGCCAACCAGTACACGGTGCCGGAAATTGCGGCATTGATCGGCGTGGACTCTCTGGGCTATCTCAGCCTGGAGCACGCCAGACTGCTGACCGGGGAGGATACCGGCTTTTGTACCGCCTGCTTCGGCGGGGACTATCCTACGGAGATTCCGGCGCCCGGCAGCAAATCCCGCTTTGAGCGAAGAATTCACGAAGAATAAACAGGAGAGCTTACCATGTACGACAAATATGAATCCCCCTTATCCACGCGCTACGCATCCGAATATATGCTGCGGCTGTTTTCCCAGCGGACCCGCATCGAGACCTGGCGGCGGCTCTGGACGGAGCTGGCCCGCGCAGAGCACGATCTGGGCTTGCCCGTGACGGCGGAGCAGGTTGCGGAGCTGGAAGCGCATATTTCGGACGTTGACTTTGACGTGGCCGCCGCGCAGGAGAAGAAGGTGCGCCACGACGTGATGGCCCACGTTTATGCCTATGGGCAGGTTGCTCCGTCCGCCGCCGGCATCATTCACCTCGGCGCGACGAGCTGCTATGTGACCGACAACGCCGACCTCATCCTCTACCGCGACGGCCTGCGCTATCTGCGGGGCGAGCTGGTCAAGGTGGTGGCGAATCTTGCCGCCTTTGCCGCGCGCTACAAGGCCCTGCCGACGCTGGGCTATACGCACTATCAGCCTGCCCAGCCAACCACGGTGGGCAAGCGTGCGGCGCTGTGGATGCAGGATCTTCTCTCGGACGTGGAGGAATTGGATTTTGCAATCGACGCCTTCCGCTTCCTCGGCTGCCGGGGGGCGACCGGGACCGAGGCCAGCCTTCTGGATCTGTTCGACGGCGACGGGGAAAAGGTGGAGGCGCTGAACCGGCGGCTTGCCGACGCTTTCGGCTTTGCCCGCTGCTTTGACGTCTGCGGCCAGACCTATCCGCGCAAGCTGGACAGCCGAATCCTGAACGCCCTGTCCTCCATCGCGCAGAGCTGCTATCGAATGGCAAACGACGTCCGTCTGCTCCAGCATGACCGGCAGCTTCAGGAGCCCTTCGAGAAGACGCAGATCGGCTCGTCCGCCATGCCGTACAAGCGCAACCCCATGCGCAGCGAGCGCATCTGCTCGCTGGCCCGGTATCTGATGGCCTCCGCCGCCAACGCGCCCATGACCGCCTCGACCCAGTGGCTCGAACGCACGCTGGACGATTCCGCCAATCGCCGCATCTCCATGCCGGAGGGCTTCCTCTGCGCCGACGCGATTCTGCGGCTCGCCCAGAACGTCACCGCCGGTCTTTGCGTGAACGAGGCGATTGTGGACAAGTGCCTTCGGGAATACCTGCCCTTTCTTGCAACCGAAAACCTGATGATGGAGGCCGTCAAGCGCGGCGGAGACCGACAGGCCCTGCACGAGGTCATTCGCCGCTGCTCCATGGAGGCGGCGCAGAAGCTCCAAAACGGCGAGCCGTCGGATCTGATTGCGCGCCTTGCCGCCACGGGCGAGTTCGGCATGACGGAGGCGGAGTTGCTCGCGCTGCTCGCGCCGGAAAACTACGTCGGGCGCTGCGAGGCACAGGTGGAAGCCTTTCTGGAGCGGCACCGCAGCGTCTATGAGACCGCCGCGGGTGGCAGCGCAGAGCTGAACGTGTAAGGAGGCGAAGGGGATGGAGTACCGTACCGAGCACGACAGCATGGGCGAAATACAGGTGCCTGCGTGGGCGCTCTGGGGCGCGCAGACCGAGCGCTCGCGCCGCAACTTTCCCATCGGCGTCGGGCTGGAGACAATGCCGGCGGAGATCATCCGCGCCTTCGCGCAGATCAAGAAGGCCGCCGCGCTGACAAACCGCGCCCTGCTGCCGGAAAAAATGACGGCGGAGAAGTGCGCGGCAATCTGCCAAGCGGCGGAAGCGATTGCCGCGGGCACGTATGCCGAGCACTTCCCGCTGGTCGTCTGGCAGACCGGCTCCGGCACACAGACAAATATGAACGTCAACGAGGTGATTGCCAACAGCGGCAACGCCCAAACCGGGAAACCGCTGCTGCACCCGAACGACGACGTGAACCTTTCGCAGTCCTCCAACGACACCTTTCCCACCGCGCTGCACGTTGCGGCGGCGCTTGCCGTGGAAACCCGCCTGCTGCCCGCCGTGGAGGAGCTGATCTCCGTGCTGCGCCGTCTGGAAACCGAAAACGAGGACGTGCTGAAAATCGGACGCACCCATTTGCAGGACGCGACGCCGCTTCGCTTTTCACAGGAAATCTCCGGCTGGCGCACCAGCTTGGAGCAGGATCGACGGATGCTGCTGGCGACGCTGCCCCCGCTCAAGGAGCTTGCCCTCGGCGGTACCGCCGTCGGAACCGGGCTGAACGCCCCGGCGGGCTTCGACGCGCTTGTGGCCAAAACGCTGTCCGAGTTGACCGGCACGGCCTTCTCCTCCGCCCCGAACAAATTCCACGCGCTGACCAGCCTCGATGAGCTGGTCTTCGCGCACGGGGCAATGAAGGCCCTTGCCGCTGATCTGATGAAGATTGCCAACGACGTGCGCCTGCTTGCCTCGGGGCCGCGCTGCGGTCTGGGCGAACTCACAATCCCCGCCAACGAGCCCGGCTCGTCCATCATGCCCGGCAAGGTCAACCCAACGCAGTGCGAGCAGGTGACGATGGTGGCGGTTCAGGTGCTGGGCAACGACGCCGCCATCGGCTTTGCGGCCTCTCAGGGCCATTTCGAGCTGAACACCTTCCTCCCGGTCTGCGCCTACAACTTCCTGCAGTCTGCGCGGCTGCTCTCCGAGTCCGCCGCGTCGTTTGCCGAACGCTGTGTTGCCGGCATCCGCGCCAATCGGGAACGGATGGCCGAGAACATGGAGCGCTCTTTGATGCTGGCAACGGCCCTGTCCCCGCACGTCGGATATGAAAAAGCGGCGCGGGTGGCGCAGCTTGCGTCGGAGCGCGGAATCTCGCTGCGGGAGGCCTGCGTCGCGTTGGGCGCGCTCAGCGCGGAGCAGTTCGACGAGCTCGTCCGCCCGGAGCGCATGGTGTAATCATTGCGAAAAGGAGAATGCTTATGGACTATGCAAAAGAATCCTTGAAGCTCCATTACGAGCTGCGCGGAAAGCTGGAAATCCAGCCCCGGGCGAAGGTCGATTCCAAGCAGGCGCTCAGTCTGGCCTATACCCCCGGCGTGGCGGAGCCCTGTCTGGAAATCCAGAGACACCCGGAAAAGAGCTTTGAACTCACAAGAAGATGGAACACCGTGGCTGTAGTCACCGACGGCACCGCGATTTTGGGTCTCGGGGACATCGGACCGGAGGCGGGAATGCCGGTCATGGAGGGAAAATGCGTGCTCTTCAAGGCCTTTGGCGGCGTGGATGCGATTCCGCTCTGCATCCGCAGCAAGGACGTGGACGAGATCGTGCGAACCGTTTCCCTGCTTTCCGGCTCCTTCGGCGGGGTCAATCTGGAGGACATCGCCGCCCCTCGCTGCTTTGAGATTGAGCGCCGCCTGCAGGAGCTCTGCGACATTCCGATCTTCCACGACGATCAGCACGGCACTGCCGTCGTCGTCGGCGCCGCCCTGCTCAACGCGCTGAAGGTGGTGGGCAAGCGGATGGACGCCGTTCGCGTCGTCATCAACGGCGCGGGCTCGGCCGGCATTGCCATCGGCAAGCACCTGCTGAACCTCGGCGTGAAGCATCTGAAAATGGTGGATCGCTGCGGCATTCTCTGTCAGGGCGTTCCCATGAACAGCGCCCAGGCGGAAATGGCGGAGCGCACCAATCCGGAGCATCTGCGCGGCACTCTGGCGGACGCGCTGCGCGGCGCGGACGTGTTTGTGGGCGTCAGCGCACCGGGCGTCGTCTCGGAGGAGATGATCCGCTCCATGGCGGAGCGTCCCGTCGTCTTCCCTATGGCAAATCCCGTCCCGGAGATTCAGCCCGAGCTGGCAAAGGCCGCCGGCGCGGCGGTGGTCGGAACCGGGCGCAGCGACCATCCAAACCAGATCAATAACGTGCTGGTCTTCCCCGGCCTGTTCCGCGGCGCGCTGGACGTCCGGGCCAGCCGAATCAACGAGGCCATGAAGCAGGCCGCTTCCTTCGCCATTGCGGATTTGATCTCCGATGCCGAGCGAAACGCGGAAAATATCATCCCCGCCGCCTTTGATCCCCGCGTCGGCCCGGCGGTTGCCGAGGCCGTGAAAAAGGCCGCCATCGAGAGCGGCGTCGCCAGAATCCGGTGAAAGGGGCTGTAAAAAAAGTCCCATAACGAAAAATGAGAAGTCGTGAAAAGCGGCTTCTCATTTTTTTGTTATGAAAAGAGATGGCT
>CACXHI010000190.1 GCA_902767395.1 Oscillospiraceae bacterium | reverse complement strand
CTGCGGAAGAGAAGTGAAATATGCAGAGGAAGAAGCCTACTTTTTCCGCGCGTCCAAATATGCGGATCGGGTCCGGAAGCTGCTGAAGGAAACGGATTTTTTGGAACCGGCCAGCCGCGTCAACGAGATGGTGAATAACTTCATCGATTGCGAGGGCGGCTTGCAGGATCTCTGCGTCTCCCGCACCAGCTTCACCTGGGGCGTGCCGGTGGACTTCGATCCGGGGCACGTGGTCTATGTGTGGCTCGACGCCCTGTTCAACTATATGACCGCCCTCGGCTTCGAGAACGACGCCTGCAACGACGTGGAGAAGTACTGGCCTGCGGACGTGCATTTTGTGGGCAAGGAGATTGTGCGCTTCCATTCCATCTACTGGCCTGCCTTCCTGATGAGTCTGAACCTCCCCCTGCCGAAGAAGGTCTATGGGCACGGCTGGCTGGTCATCA
Source organism: Oscillospiraceae bacterium (assembly GCA_902767395.1). Taxonomy (GTDB): domain Bacteria; phylum Bacillota; class Clostridia; order Oscillospirales; family Oscillospiraceae; genus JAFRPC01. Next base: position 10,368 of record CACXHI010000190.1, on the reverse strand, counting down.
ACGGGGCCAAGATGGGCAAGAGTCTGGGCAACGTTGTGGATCCCTACCTGCTGGCCGAGCGCTACGGCGTGGACGCCCTGCGCTTCTTCCTGCTGCGGAGCTTCCCCTTCGGCTCCGACGGCAATTTCACCAATGAGCTGCTCATCAACACGATCAACATCGACCTCGCCAACGACCTCGGCAATCTGGTCAGCCGCACCGTCGCTATGGTGGGCAAGTACTTCGGCGGGCAGCTTCCCCTCGACCAGCAGGAGGACGAGGCCAAGGACGGCGAGCTGATTACCATGGCCTGCGATCTGGTCCACGTCTATGAGGAGCAGATGGAGAAGTTTTCCTTCCAGAACGCGCTGGGCGAGATTTTCAAGGTCATCAGCCGCGCCAACAAGTATATCGACGAGAACGAGCCGTGGAAGCTGGCGAAGGACGAGGCCTGCAAGCCCCGTCTGGCCCGCGTGCTCTATAACCTGCTCGAAACCGTCCGCATCTGCGGCGGCCTGCTCCGGCCCTTCATGCCCGCCACTGCCGACGAGATCATGAAGCGCATCGGCGCGCAGGAGTCCGACTGGGATTCCCTCGCCCTCTTCGGCACCCTCTACCGCGACGCCAAGGTGGAGAACGGCCCCGCCCTTTTCCCGCGGATTGACGCCGCCACAGAGCTCGAGGCGCTGGAAAAGCTGCTCAAGCAGGACGCACCCGCTGACGCGGCCACCCCTGCCGACCAAGCCGCCCAGCCCGCGCCCGCCGAGGAAGCCCCTCTGCCCGAGCCCCTGCCGGAAATCGCCTTCGACGACTTCCAGAAGGTTGAAATGACCGTGGTGAAGGTGCTTGCCTGCGAGAACGTCAAGAAGTCCGACAAGCTGCTCAAGTTCCAGCTGGACGACGGAACCGGCACGCCGCGTCAGATCCTTTCCGGCATTGCAAAGTTCTACAAGCCCGAGGAGCTGCTGGGCAAGACCCTGGTTGCCGTTACGAATCTGGCTCCCCGCAAGATGATGGGCCAGCTCTCCTGCGGAATGCTGCTGTCTGCCGAGCGCGGCGAGAAGCTGCACCTGCTCATGCTCGACGACGCCGTCCCCGCCGGAAGCCGCCTGTGCTGATGGAATGAGAATAGCGCCAAAAGCGGAAATGCCGGTTGGGCATTTCCGCTTTTGGCTTGGGAAAGAGGAAGCGTGTGGAGGGAAGGAAAAATCATACGAGACTCCACATGGGAGTTTTGTATCAAAGCTGCAGCGGCGTCTGCTCCGTGTACGGCAGCAGGGAGATCTCCAGATTGCCGTTCAGGGTCCGCAGCGTGTCGAGGAAGGCCTTTACCTCAGCCGGGTTCTTCATCCGCACCTGATAGGACAGGCGGAACATCGAGCCCATGCCGGTTGTCTTGACTCCCACCGGCTCCGCCTTGGTCAGATACTGGGCGAAGGCGGCGTCGAAAACGCCGTTGTATTCCAGCGTCTCGGGGATCGTAATGCGCAGAAGCTGATCTGAGCTCATCGAGCGGTGTTCAAACAGGCGGGTCGAGGCGAGCAGGAAGTACAGCACCGCCAGACCCAGCAGAATCACCACGCCGTAGCCCAGATAGCCCATCCCAAAGGCCACGCCGGAGGCCATGGCGATCAAGACGGCTGCCAACTCGTCGGAGGTTCCCTGTGCCGAGCGGAAGCGGATCAGGCCAAAGCAGCCGCCGCCGAGGGCCACGCCCGCGCCGATGTTGCCCTTGACAAAGGTAATCACGAAGGCCACCACGAAGGGAACCAGCGCACTGACCATGAAGAACCGCTGGTTGGCGCGCACCCGGAACGAGAGAATCCACGCATAGAGAAGGCCTGCCGCCAGCGCGACGCCTGCCATCAGAAAAAATTCCGAGGCGGTTACGGTTACAGAGTAAATCGAGTCAAACATGGAGATCATCCTTTCTGTTTCGGTTCTGAGCTTGCTTTGGGGTCAGGAGGCGGACTGCATTTGCGGGCTGCGAAACAATTCCCGGCGGTACGCCTCGCCGCATTTGGAGAAGCTGGTCTTGTAGATGCCGGCCTCGCTCAGCGCGTGGGTCAGCCAGAGGGGAATGGCGGTCTGCACCTTGAGCTCCAGCAGGGCGCAGCCCTCGTCCAGCAGAGGCGTTCCCTCCATCGAGCCGGTCAGCTCCAGCCGCTCGCTGCGGTAGCGGAGGTTTCGGTCAATCGTCAGCCGCAGATCCCCGCCGGCCTCCACATAGGCCGTCCGTTCATAGACGATGAGGAAGCGGGGAATCAGCGTTTGATAGTGGTCACGGAAGGCGGCGAGCTCTCGCCCGATCTGTCCGTCCGGCGCGGCCTGCCCGTTTTGGAGGAAGGCGGCGGCCTCGCCCACCGTGGTCTGGAGACGGCGTTTATAAACCGTGCCGTCGTACTTGCGCTTCAGCTCCAGATAGACCGGCGACGTCTCGGTGGCCCGCCCATAGGTACGCAGCCGGAGCTTTTCCTTGTAGATCGGTTTTTCCAGCGAGGCGCGGATCAACCGGTCGTCCGGGGTGTCGTAGTAGAGGGAGGCGATGGTAGTGAGGCCGAACCGATCTTCCTGCATCCGGCCAGCCATCGCCAGCCGAAGCTGTGCGAGCTGGTCGCGGTTGAGGATATATTTCAGCTCCACCCGCGTCATTACCGCAATGGGAGCATCCACATGGACGGCGGTGGGGGCTGTGACGTGCTGCATCATGTTCGCACCTCCTTGGTGGTTTCTGGCGCTATCATAACCCGGCAACCTTAAAAGAAGCTTAAATAAACCTTGAACGCATCAAGAATGTTTGGTATAATGAAAAAAACAAAAGGGAGGTACCCATCATGCTGCAAGACGGGAAACTGCTCATCGGCGCGGGCCGGACCCAAGCCGTGCTTCTTCCGCATATGGCGAACCGCCACGGGCTGATCTGCGGCGCCACCGGCACCGGCAAGACGATCACGCTTAAGGTCATGGCAGAGTCCTTCTCCGACCTCGGCGTGCCGGTGTTTCTGGCGGATATCAAGGGGGATCTGGCGGGCTGTGCCAAAACCGGCCAGCGCTCCGAGACGCTGGACAGCCGCCTGACCAAGCTTGGCCTCGACCCGGAGAGCTTTGTCTATCACCCCTTCCCCGTGCGTTTCTGGGACGTGTTCGGGCAGAAGGGCCACCCGGTCCGCACCACCGTCAGCGAGATGGGCGCGTCCCTTCTGGCGCGGCTGCTGGATCTGACCGACGTGCAGGCGGGGGTGCTCAACATCGTCTTCCGCGTCGCGGACGACAAGGGCTGGCTGCTGATCGACCTGAAGGATCTGCGGGCGATGCTTTCCTACGTGACCGATCATGCGGCGGAGCTTTTGAACGATTACGGCAACGTGTCCAAGCAGTCCGCCGGGGCCATCCAACGCGCCCTGCTCCAGTTGGAGGACGCGGGCGGCGACGTGTTCTTCGGAGAGCCGGACATTGAGCTGATGGACTGGTTCCAATGCGACGAGAAGGGGAGAGGCTACGTCAACGTCCTCCACTGTGAGAGGCTCTACCAGTCCCCCCTGCTCTATTCCACCTTCCTGCTCTGGCTTCTGGCGGAGCTGTTTGAGCAGCTTCCCGAGGTGGGCAATCCGGAGAAGCCCAAGCTGGTCTTCTTCTTTGATGAGGCGCACCTGCTCTTCAAGGGCGCGCCCCGGGCGCTGGTGGACAAGGTGGAGCAGGTGGTCAAGCTGATCCGCTCCAAGGGCGTGGGCGTGTACTTCATCACCCAGCAGCCCTCCGACGTGCCGGACGCGGTGCTGGCCCAACTCGGCAACAAGGTGCAGCACGCGCTTCGCGCCTACACCCCCAACGAGCAGAAGGCCGTCCGCGCCGCCGCGCAGGGCTTCCGGCCCAATCCCGAGTTTGACACCCTTTCCGCCATCATGGATCTCGGCACGGGCGAGGCGCTGGTCAGCTTCCTCGATGAGAAGGGCAGACCCAACGTGGTCGAGCGGGCGACGATCCTGCCGCCCCAGTCGCTGATGGGTCCCATTGACGACGCTCGCCGGGAGGCGGAGATTCGCTTCGACGCGCTGTTCGGCAAGTACGAGACGGCGGTGGACAACGAATCCGCCTATGAGATCATCCACGCCGATCGCCAGAAGGAGGCCGAGGCCGCCGCCGCAGCCGAGGCCGAGAAGCTGGCGCAGAAGGAGCGGGAGCGGACGGAAAAGGAAAAAGCCCAGGCGGAGAAGGCAAAGCAGGCCAGGAAAAAGACCTCCGCCAGCTCCAAGGTGGCCAACTCCGCCCTCAACGCCGTAGGCCGGGAGATCGGACGCTCCTTCACCCGCGGCCTTTTTGGAACGCTAAAAAAGCTGTTTTGATAATATTTTTTCTCCGTCCAAGGACGGAGAAAATTATTATACTTGACAACGTAACAGTGTTATGCTATACTGCAAGCGTAACGATGTTACGTAACACTGTTACGAAAACGAAAGGAAAGGAGCAGCTATGGACCCATCTTATATTTCCAAACGGGAGCTGCTGGAGGCATTCGGCATTTCCTACGGGGCGCTCTACCGCTGGAAGCGCATGGGGCTGATTCCCGAGGACTGGTTCATCCGGCGCTCCACCCCCACGGGGCAGGAAACCTTCTTCCGTCGGGATCAGATCATGCCCCGGATGGAGCTGATTTTAGAGCGCAAGGCCTCTTTGGAGGAGCTGGCGCAGGAGCTCAACCACCGCGCACCTGCGGCGCCCGCACCGAAGCCCGTGCTTTTGATCCGCGACGCCTACGGACTGCACCGCTATCCGCTGGAGGAGCTGGAATTCGTTCGGCTGGTGCTGGGAGACCGCCAGACCGAGCTGTTGGAGGAGTTGAAAGGAGTACTTGACCATGAGTGAATACAGAGATATTGACATTTCCGGAAAGGGAACGGTTCCCGGCGGTCGCTGCGAGACCCTGTCCATCAGCGGCGCCGGGAGGGTGGAAGGATCGCTGGTATGCGAATCGGCAGAGATTAGCGGCGCGGGAACCGTGGAAGGAGATTTGACCGTATCGGAGGGCTTCTCCTGTGACGGAAGCGGGAAGGTGCAGGGAACGCTTCGCGCCCGTTCTGTCGAGGCGGACGGGGCCTTGCGGGTGGAACGAGACTTTTATGCCGAAACCGTGGAGGTGAGCGGCGCACTCAAGGTAGAGGGAGACTTCCATGCCGCAGCCGTGGAAGTGGACGGCTCCTGCAAGACGGCGCGTGACGCGGAAATCACCGAGAAGCTTGAGATCGACGGCGCCTTCCGAACGGAAGGCCGCCTGACGACGGGTGAACTGGAAGTGGATGGAACTTGCGTTGCAGCGAAGGGCGTTTCCGCCCGCATGGTCCACGTGGACGGGATTCTGAAAGCGGAGGCCGACGTGCAGACGGAGACGCTGTCCGCCGATGGCGCACTGAAAATCGACGGGCTGCTGAATGCGGAAACCGTCGAGATCTGGCTAAAGGGAGACAGCTATGTGGAAAGCATCGGCGGCGGAAGGGTGCAGGTTCGCAGGAGCACAAACCGGTTCGAGCTGACAATCGGCGGATTCTCCTTCCAAGGCCTGTTCGGGCCAAAAAAGAAGAACGGCCATCTGGCCGTAAACGTGATCGAGGCGGATGATATCGTGCTGGAATGCACCGGCGCGAAAACCGTCCGAGGCGTCAACGTCCACGTCGGGCCGGACTGCGAGATCGACCGGGTGGAGTATTCCGGCACCTTGACCACCGACGCAAATACCACCGTGCGCGAGAAGGTCAAGATCTGAACGGAGAAGGAGAAATGAACATGACCAAGCAGGAAATCAAGGCGCTGCGCCGCCCGTTTCTGAAGGCACTGTTCCGACAAAACAAATTCAACCTGTTTATGACCCTGATCGCCTCGGCGCTCAATGCGGCAATGGCGCTGTTGATCTCGTGGGTCATCAAGGAAATCCCGGATCTGATTGCGGGCGACAGCCCATACAGCTTTCAAACGATCTGGATTGCCGCGCTGTGCGGACTTGGCATGGGCTTGCTTGCCGGTCTGCTGGATATGCGGTTCCTCTCGGAATTCCGCGCAAAGGCCATGCGGCAGTACCGGGAATACGCCTTTGATCAGCTTTTGAAAAAGGGCATTCAGGCCTTTTCCGGCGAGAACAGCGCTCTCTACCTCTCCGCACTCTCCAACGACGGGAACACGATTGAGCGGGATTTCGTTGCCAATCTGCAAAGCGCCGTTCAAATCACCCTGACCTTCTTTGGCGCATTGGCCCTGATGCTTTGGTACAGCCCCCTGCTGACTGCCATTGCGATTGGCCTGTCCCTGCTGCCGCTTGCGGCCTCCATTGTGCTGGGCAACAAGTCGGCCAAGGCGGAAAAGGAGGTCTCCGATCAAAAGGAAAGCTACACGGGGATGCAGAAGGACGTGCTCACCGGCTTTGCGGAGGTCAAGAGCGCCAAGGCGGAGGCGAACATCGAACGCCAGCACAGGGGGGAAAACAGCGCGGTCGCCGCTGCCGTCAAGAAGCGGGAAAGGGTCAAGGCCTTGACCGCAACCGCCTCCGGGCTTTCCGGCGGTACCCTGCAGATCGGCGTCTTCATTGTGGCCGCCCTGCTCGCCCTTTCAGGCAAGCACATCACAGCCGGTACCGCCATCGTATTCGTCCAGCTTTTGAATTATATCCTGAACCCGATGGAGGCCTTTCCCACATACTACGCCGGGGCAAAAACCGCCTTTAAGCTGATCGACAAGCTGGCGCTGGCGCTGCATCAGAACGTCCCCGACGAGGGAGGGGCGATCCCCCCGCAGCTCAACGAGGGCATTTCCATCCGCGAGCTTTCGTTCTCCTATGAGGAGGGCAAGCCCGTCCTCAACGGCGTCGATCTGGACTTCCGCGCCGGCGGCTGCTACGCGCTGGTCGGCGCCTCGGGCAGCGGCAAATCCACCATCCTGAACCTGCTTATGGCGGCCTCTAAGGATTATCAGGGCGAGATTTGCTATGACGGAAAAGAGCTGAAAACCGTTGCGCCAAGCTCTCTCTACGATCTGGTTTCCATCATTCAGCAGAACGTCTTTGTCTTCAACAGCACGATCCGGGACAACATCACGATGTTCTCCGACTTCCCCAAGGAGGAGGTGGACCGCGCCGTGCGCCTGTCCGGGCTGAAAAAGCTGATCGAGGAGAAGGGCGAGGACTACCTCTGCGGAGAAAACGGCGCGGGGCTGTCCGGCGGCGAGCGGCAGAGAGTTTCGATTGCCAGAGCCCTTCTGCGCAAGACGCCGGTGCTGCTGGTCGATGAGGCCACGGCCTCTCTGGACGCGGAGACCTCCTTCGAGGTGCTGGACGCGATTCTGAAGCTCGACGGCTACACCCGCGTCATCGTTACCCACGACCTCGACGAAAACATCCTGCGCCGCTGCACCGCCCTGTTCACCCTGAAAAACGGCAAGGTCTCCGAGCAGGGAACCTTCGACGCGCTGATGGATCGCAAGGGGTATTTCTACTCCCTGTTCACCGTGTCCCAGCGGTAAGCGTCAAACTGTTTTTTCAGTTGCATTGCGTGGGTTCGCATGCTATAATCAAATCAACTTGAAGAAAGGAAGAAACCATCCGATATGAAAGCACCATTTTCCCCCTATCTGGACGCGCTTGCGCCGAAAATGAAGAAGCTGGTGGAGCTGCTGGGCAAGTCCTTTGCCTACGTCAGCATCCTCTCTACCGACTCCGTGGGCTTCAGTGCCTACGTCTCCCAAACCGACAAGGGCATTCACGGAAAGAACATGACCACCGAGCGCGGCAACGTCGTCCGCGTCTGGCGCGACGGGCAGTACAGCGAGTACGCCTTCAACGAGATCACCGGCACCGTCGAGGCGCTGGCGGAAGAGATTGTTCAACGGCTGGAGGGACAGTACGAGCTTCTCAAGCTGACCGGAACGAAGGCCTACGATACGCCGATCCTCCCGGACGAGCCGCTGGAGCTGTTTGTGGAAAAAGAGACCGAGCAGCTTCCTGAGGAAGTGGATATGAAGCGCTTGGTCGAGTCCTTTACCGCTCTGTCTGACCGGGGCATGGAAACCATCCCGCAGGTGATGGATTGCACGGTGAGCTGTTCCTCCACGCATATTTCCAAGATGTTCCTGACGAAAAACCGTTTCCTACGCCAGAGCTACGTGTACACCGAGGGTTCCTGCTGGGCCATTGCCTCCAACGATGAGGACGAGACCAAGGACGCCTATCGCGGCGTTTCCGGCTGCGGCGGCCCGGAGATTCTGAACGGGCTCAAGCAGGTCATGGATGGAATGCCCAAGCTGATGGAGGTCATGCTCTCCTCCGAGGAAATCGAACCCGGTGAATATGAGATCATCTCCGATCCGGAAATCAGCGGCCTGATCGCGCACGAGGCTTTTGGCCACGGCGTGGAGATGGATATGTTTGTCAAGCACCGCGCCCTCGGTGCGGACTACATCGGTAAGCGGGTGGGCTCCGAGCTGTGCACCATGCACGAGGGCGCCCTCTGCGACAACAGTGTCACGGCCTACGTCTTCGACGACGAGGGCGTTTTGGCCGGAGACGTGACCGAGATCGACCACGGCATCCTCAAGACCGGCATCTGTGACGCGCTGGCCGCCCTGCGGCTGGGCGTGCAGCCCACCGGCAACGGCAAGCGGGAGAATTTTGCCCACAAGGTCTACACCCGCATGACCAACACCATCTTCGACTCCGGCGACAGCACGCTGGACGAGATGATCGCCTCTATCAAGTTCGGCTATCTGCTCGAGGGCGAGCAGAGCGGCATGGAGGACCCCAAGCATTGGGGCATTCAGTGCATCATCTGCAGAGGCTATGAGATCAAGGACGGCGCCCTCACGGGCAAGGTCGTCGCGCCGGTCGTCATGACCGGCTACGTCCCCGATCTACTGGGCAGCATCAGTATGGCGTCCAAGGATCGCGGCGTGATGGGCAACGGCGGCTGCGGCAAGGGCCACAAGGAATGGGTCAAGGTGGCCGCTGGCGGCCCCTATCTGAAAATGAAAGCGAGGTTGGGATAATGCTGAATCATATTGAAGAACAAATCAAAGCCCTCGGCTGCACGATCTGGGAGCTGCGCGAGGAGACCACCAAGGTCTGGGAGTTCTACTTTATTCGGCACAAGCTGGATCAGAACCGGATCACGGAGGTCCGGACCTTCCCAGTGACGCTCTACCGCCCCCTGGAAGGGGATCTGCTGGGCGCAGCCTCCGGCGAGATCGCGCCAACGGATTCTGACAGTGCGATCCAAAAGAAGCTGGCAGATATCTACTACCAGGCTTCTCTGGTGAATAATCCCGCCTACAGGCTCAACGACAAGCAGGCAGCCGCCCCCGCGCTGAAGGATGTGGACGTGGCCGCCATTGCAAAGGACTTTATCACCGCCATGGCGAAGGTACATGAAACGGAGACGGAGTTTGTCAACTCCTATGAGATATTCGTCAGGGAGATCACCCGGCACTACCGCAACTCCAACGGCGTGGAATACACCGTCCGCTATCCCAGCTCCATGATCGAGGTCGTGGTCAATGCCCGCAATGGCGAGCATGAGATCGAGCTGTACCGGATGCTGGAATCCGGCACCTGCGACGCGGACAAACTCTGCCGCGACGTGGAAAAGGCCCTGCGCTACGGCAAGGACCGTCTGGTGACGGAGCCTACCCCGGCGCTGAACCGGTCCAACGTACTGTTCTCCACGGACGACGCGCTGCAAGTTTATCGCTGGTATTTCGCGTTCAAGACCAACACCGAAGCGATCCACTGCAAGATGTCCGACTGGAAGCCCGGCAAGGCCGTCGCGGAAAAAATGAGCGGCGACCGGATCACGCTGAAGGTGGTTTCTACCCTGCAAAACTCATCCAAGGACTACCCGATCGACAAGGAGGGCGCTGAAATCCGGGATCGCACCCTGATTCGGGACGGCATGGTGGAAAGCCTCTGGGGCCCCCGCCAGTTCAGCCAGTACCTGGGCGTGGAGGACAGCGCCAATGCGGAAAACTTCGTCGTTGAAGGCGGCGCACGCGCCGAGGCGGAGCTTCGCAAGGGCGACTATCTGGAGGTCGTGGAGTTCTCCGACTTCGAGGTGGACCCGGTGGGCGGCGACATCGCCGGCGAGATCCGCCTGGGCTACCTGCATCAGAACGGCACGGTCAGGATCGTCACCGGCGGCTCCGTCAGCGGCAAGATGGGCGACGTGATCCCCACCATGCAGTTCTCCAAGGAGACCGAGCAGTACGATACCTTCGTCATCCCCCGCGTGACCCTGCTGAAGGACCTCAAGATCACCGGCATCGCGTAAGCAAAAAGGGGCTGTAAAAAAAGTCCCATAACGAAAAATGAGAAGTCGTGAAAAGCGGCTTCTCATTTTTTTGTTATGAAAAGAGATGGCT
>CACXHI010000189.1 GCA_902767395.1 Oscillospiraceae bacterium | reverse complement strand
TCTCTTTCGTGACGCCGACGACGCGGAACTTCACGCTCTCGTGTTCGATCTCGCCCTTCGCTACGGTGTAGCGCTGGCGCACGGTGCGCAGCTCAATGGAGTGCTTGCCGGGATCGGACAGGAACTTGCAGTTCACGCCGTTGTTGTGCGTAATGGAGAACTCCATCGCGTCAAGGTGGGTGATGTTCGGCATGTCTACGTCAACGGCCATTCCGGCGGCGCTGATCGTGGTGGTCGGGTGCGTGATGGTCGGCAGGCCGATCTTGGTCACGTCCTCGCAGATGCGCCCGTTGTCAAGGAGGCGGTGCCCCTCAATGTTGTTGTATACTTTGCTCGGCATTTGAATCTCCCTTCTTTCTTGTCGTCCACTCGCACCATTCTTTACATTGTCGCGCTTCTCCTCTCAATTTCAAAGCCTTGCGCTTTGAAATTGGTAAGGAAAACGGAAGGAGCGGATATGCAGCTTTCGTCATGCCTGACGGAAGCGGAATGGAGCGAGTTTCGTTTGACGTTAGTAGACCGAGGTCTCAAAATAGGTCACGAAACCGTCGTCCGTCCAGTTGACGATCGCCGTCAGGGACTTGGCAAGCGGCGTCGTAGTCACATTGAACACGAACGAGTAATCGCCCTGCAGCATATCGCTGCGGGCGTCCGCGTCGGCGTTCGCGTGAACCTCGCCGAAAATCAGCGCGCCGATTTTCAGCAGCGCGTCAAGACGTGTCTGCTCCTCGGCGATGATGGTGTGCATGTCGTTGGCCGTCATGGGCTTGTCCACGTCGCCGGTGCGCCGGTGCTGGAAGTCGTTGGAGATGTAGTAGAGCATCATGCGGTTGGTCTCCGCGACGTTGATCTGATCGCCGTTCTCCTGACTGTAATCGGCGCTGTGGCAGCCCCAGATTGCCCAGCGACCGCCCACAAAGGCGGCGGAAGCGATGCCGTACTTGTTGAGCTTGTTGTTGATGATCGAATCATCGAGCACGCGCCCCTTGTTGCTCTCGCCCATCCACAGGTTCTCAATGACCGGGCACGCCGTGTTGCTCGCGGTTTTCCAGGGGATACCGTCCTGGTCGAGAAGAAGCTCCTGGAAGTTGGCCGCCGCAAGAACAGACAGATGGTACAGCATTCCGTCGATGCCCTGCGCCATCGGGAAGTAGACCGTCTCGTTCTCGTGCGTATAGCCGTTGACTTCCTTCCAGGTGCGCGCGGTGTCGAGCGTGACCGCCGTTTCGCCCGAAACAAGCGGGAGATCGACGAACATGTAAACGTCCCAGTGCCCATTGACCTTGACGCTGTTCTGGTACATGGCGCTGTGGACAGCGGGAATGCTCGAAAAGCCCGGCACGGCGAGATAGGCCGGAATGTAGCCGGTCGCCTGGTACACGGACTTCACGGCGAAGATGCCGGTGTTCATGCCGTTGCCGTCGCTCGCGCCGATGATCGTTTCGGTCGTCACCGCGCTCGGCGTCACCGTGTCGTAGGTGATCGTCAGTGCATCCGTACCCAGCGCGCCGGGGGTCAGTTCCTGGATCACGAGCTGCTTCTTGGCGATGTTGTAGGCGATGCTGTAGTCCGTGCCCTTGACCTTCTCAGTGGCATCGTCGCCGCTGCCGGCGGTGACGGTCACGCTGTCCATGTAGGCGCTCACGGCCTCGGTGATGATAACCTGGCCGTTGCTCGGGGTCAGGCTCTTGGTGGTCTTGCCCGAAGCCTTGTGGACAGTCGGATCAAGCACGTTGATGAGGACAAGCGGGCCGACGCCCTTGTTCTCCAGGTGGACGTGCATCGCCTCGCAGAGCGTGTAGCTGGCCCAGTCGTCCGAGTAGCCGAACAGCTTCCGCGCCTCGGCGATGTTGTTCACCACCACGGGCTTGTTGACGTTTTTCGCGCCGCCCTCAACGGTCTGAACCGGGGCCGTGCCGACGTAGACAATCGCGCCCTGGCTGTTGTCCGCAAAGCGGGTGCCGACGGCCTGAATCTGGCCGTATGCACCATGCAGATAATCAGGCATAGATATAATCTCCTTTCCTTGTAGGCGTCCCCTCCGGGGAAGCTGGCGCGCAGCGCCTGAAGGGGTTCCTTAACTCAGTAATTTTTCATAGTCGTTGTTCGCGCCCTCCGTGGCGTAGCACAGGAAGGTCACGTTGATAAAGCCATAGTAGATAGGCCGACGGTCTACGACGTAGTTTTGATCGGAATACAGGCTGTAGGTGATCGAATCCTCCTCCACCGCAAGATCGGTTCTCGGGATCATCTTCTGGCCCAGCAGCTTCTCTTTCACGTCGTCCATCCAGTTCAGCAGCGTAAAAAGGCCCTGCTCCGTTCCTTCCAGCATCAGGGAGAGATCCATGCCTCTCCCTTTTTCCCCGACACTTTCAATAAAGCCCGGGAGCCTCGTGCCCGGTTCATACACGCTGAACAAAATGCTCACGGAAAGGTGCTGCCCCATCTCCTGCGGCCTGTGGATGTTCGAATACCGGCCAAAGCGCTTTTCCTCGGTATACTTGGCGTAAGCCTGGTTCGGCATCACCAGAATACCGGGGCAGACCGCCTCCGCCTCCGCCTGGAACTGCCCGTTCTCGCTCAGGCGCGACGGTGCCCATCCGAGAAAGCAGGTCGGTTCTGTGCGCAGGATCTGGCTGTAGTCCATTTTAGGCCCCGGCTTTTTCAGCACCCGGCCCTGGCAGGCTTCCTTGATAAGCCACGCTTTCAGCCCTTTCAGGCGTTCTGTCGTCCTCATGTCGTGCTCCTCCTCAACCTGTCAGCATTGCTTATAGGTTGTCTATAACTCCCTGGGGTCTTTTGCCGAGAGCAGGATGTCCAGCATCCCCATGTTGTGGTGGCTCTCCCTTACCCACATGGTTCTGCGGTCAAACATGATCTGCGTGTTCGGCTCCGGCTCCTCGCCTCCCGGAAAATCAGCAAGCGGTGTGTGAATCAGGATTTCCCGGATGTTGTTGTCCCAGGAAATGTCGTTCACGTTGTTGTTTTTCCGTTTCAGCGCCAGTTCCTCGTCCGGTACGCAGACGATTTCCACGCCGTTCCAGTAATGGTGCTCGGCAAAATGCCCCAGGTTCATGAAGACGCGCGTGTTATCCTCGGCGATTCGGTCTTTCAGCGCCATGTCGTCCTCATAAGCTCCTTTCGCTCGCTTCCGTCAGGGGGTCGAGTCCTCCGTGCCCGACCCGCTGATGCTGCTCTCGGCGTCGGTTTTGTGTAGGGGCCGACGCCCCCGGCGGCCCGTTTCGGTTTTCTTTTCCGGCGCAAGCACGGCGCGCCCCTGCTCGATCAGGCGCGCGCCGTAGCTCTCGTTGTGCTCCTCGGTTTTGCCCGTGGCAAGGATCAGGACTTTCACTTGCGCTTTCCTCCCTTGCCGCGTCCGGCCTTGGCTTTGGGCTTCTCCTCGGACACAATGCCCTCTGCGGCGTCGATCTCGGGCGGCACGGCCTCCTCGTCGATCTCCTCCCCGGCGGTCTCGTCTTCCGCCGGAACGGCGTCAACGGGCGGCGCGTCGGTCACGGGGGCCTCTCCGTCGTCGGCACAGTCCGCATCAGGCACGGGGCCTTCCGGCACTTCGCCGATTGCGTCCTTGCGCAGCAGCCACGAAAGAGTCTCCTCCGGCACGTTGTCCGGGAGGATTTCACCGGCGACGTAGCGCTTGCCGCCCACGCGGATGTAGTGTTTGGCTGCGTACATCGGTGTCCCTCCTTACAGCACGTCGGCGACGGCCCAGCCGTCCACGTTCTGAGGCACGACCGTCGGGCAGGAGGTCAGGCGGTTCTTGACGGCGTTGCTCTCGATGCTGCCGTAGCGCAGAGGAACCTGCTTCTTGATGTAGGTCTTGTGCTGGGCGTTCGGGCCGCTCTCCTCAACCTGGGTGACCGGGCCGAAGAACACGTTGAGCAGGTCGCCGCTGCCGGCGATCAGCTTACCGGCGGGAATGATGGGCTTGGAAACGCCGTCGTCGTCCACGAAGCTGCCGGACAGGGAATACATCTCCACGCCATCGGAGTTCCAGCCGATGAAGCGCACACCGGCGCCGCGATACTGGGTGTTGATTTTGCCCATGTCGATGTTGCGCCCGTCGAACTGCTTGATATAGTCGCTGTTGTGGATCAGCGCATACGCCACGTTCGGGGCCATCCAGATACGGTCAACGTAGCCGAGGCCGTCATACACGAGATCGAAGATTTCGTGCATGTCGTCGTCGATCGTGGCTCCCGCCTGATCCCACGCGGTATCGGGCGTGTAGAAGTTGGTAAAGCCGTAGTCGGCCACCATGGAGGGGGCGATGCCCCGGCCCTCGTTGGTGTAGTTGAACACCTGGAGCTTGCCGGTGAGAAGCACCTGGCGCACCATCCATTCATAACGGCGCTGGATGGCCTTGCGCATGTCGGTGAGGTCGCGGGCCAGCAGGCGCTTTTCACGCTCCTGCGGGGTCATCGCGCCAAGGATCTGCTCGCCGAAAACGCGGCCTTTCAGGTTGTCGTTCTCGATGATACGCTCCGGGGCGATGCAGCAGAAGCCGATCTCGCGGGTCTCGAAGCCGTCACGATCCATCACAACGCCGCCGGTGCCGGGATGCACGGTCGGAGCCATGCGGCGGGAGCCCTTGCGGTAGTCGTAGATGGCCTTGTCGTCCTCCACGGTGCCCGCGTCATGGGCGAAGAAGTCAAACAGCGCGGAATACTCGCGGGGCATCTGCTCGATAGCCGCGAGCTGCGCACGGGTGGAATAGATGTCAAGAGGCATGATGTTGTATCTCCTTTCGTTGAATTGACCGGGTTAAGAGCCGGTCACAGTGTTGGTGAAGGTGGTCGTGCTCTCCTTCTTGTCGAACACGATGCCCTGCTGCCGAAGGATGACCTTGTGCGCCTCGGTCAGCGCGGCGTCGGCGGTCATGGTCACGCGTCCGTCGATGAAGCAACCGGCGCGGTAGGCGGCGGCGTCCTCGGCGGTCGCGGTTTCACCGCTGGCAGGGGCGCTTCCGGTGGAAACGGCCTCGTTCAGCACGACAAGCTGGTTCGTGTTCACGATCTGCGCGGCAGCCGCCGGGGCCCAGAGGCCGGACGCCTTGCGGTACAGGATCGTGCCGCGCTTGATGTCGCCGTTGCCCGGCTCGCAGGGGACGGCGATCATGTCCGCACCCTGGGGGTCGGCAAGAAGCTGGTCATAGACGCTCTCGCCGATTTTCGTGTAAAGTTCGCTCATGGT
>CACXHI010000188.1 GCA_902767395.1 Oscillospiraceae bacterium | reverse complement strand
GTCAAAATGAAAGGCACGATGCCGTTTCGCAGGCACTCCTTGAACAGCAGCAGGCGGCCGACGCGGCCGTTGCCGTCCTGAAAGGGGTGGGTGTGCTTAAAGCGGCAGTGGGGTTCCCACCCAAAAACGGTGGAAGGGGGCGCACACTGTGCGCCGCTGCGGCGGCGGGTGGAGCGGTTTCTGCAATTCTGCGTTTCCCGATTGCTTTTTTCTCAAAAAGCTGGTAGAATGCAGACAGAAGACGTGAAGAAGTGATCTGAACCGATATGCAAAGGAGGTCATGCTATGAAACTTCGAATCTTGATTTGTCTGCTCTGTCTGTGCCTGCTGATTGCGGGCTGTGCGCCGCGGGGGGCTGTGCCGACGGAGGGAGCCGTCGGCTTCACGGCCACGGCTGCGGGAACCCTGTCCACCGAGACGGTGCTTGCATCCGTTTCGACGGAGGAAACGTCCCTGCCCTCCACGTCGGTTTCGACGACGGCAGCCGAGCCGTCCCAGACGGAAGCCTTGCCGCCGGAGGGCCTGCGGGAAAACGAAGCCTTTACCGCCATCGCGGGGGACTGTGACGGCGCGATTCTCGGCGTCCTCTACAATGCGCCCTTTGTGGACGGCGACCCCATCCCGACTGCGGTGTGGAGCGAGGGCGAGTACGATCAGCTTGTGATTTATCCCCGCTACGTCGGCTCCGAGGTCTGCGCGTGGAGAATTGTCTGGACGGGGGAGGAAGGACAGACGCGGGAGCTGGAGGGACCGGTTTACTCCGCCATCTGCGCGCAGGGGGACTGCTTTGCCGCCGCGCTGGACCGCCCCGAGGGCGCTGCAAGCTGGGTGGTCACGGTCAAATCGCCGGACGGTGCGGAGGCCGGGCTGGAGCTGAATTACAACGGGCGGTACGGAACCTTTGCCTATGAGTATCTGACCGATGACGCCGCCTCCCCTCTGCGCAGGGAATATCCCGAGCTGGAGGCGCTCTACGGGCTGGAGACGGTACTCGGGGCGGAGGAGCTTCACGCCTTCCTGCGCGCGGCCGTCCGCGAGAAGCTGGACCCTTGGGCCTCCATGAAGCGCTTCTGCGCGCCGCTTGCCGACTTCGGGGATTCTGCGGCCTATACCTGCTGGCAGGGGGAGATGGACGGCGATACCTACGAATTGCAGGCTGTCCGTCTGCGTGAGAATTACGACCCCGGAGAGGGCAGTCTGGAGGAACGGGCCGCCGCACAGGCGCGGCAGTACGCCGAGCATGGCAACGAGGGCGGCATCCTTGGGCCGGACGGCACAGACGGGGAGGCGCTGGTTCTGGATCTCACCGGACTGACGGTCTATAACCCGACCCTGCTTGCACAAAAAGTTCGGGTGCGCGTCAACGACGAGGACGTTGGCGTCTTCGACCTGACCGAGGGCGACTTCTGCACTCTTCTGGAGTTGAATTGCACCGGCCTGCGCGCAGACGTGCCGATTCGGGTGACGCTCCATGTGGAGCAGAGCCGCGGCGCGGCCGGGGCGGCGATTCTGGAGGTCTGGCCGGGAATCGGCGGGAATATTTCCGGCGCAAGGTGATCATGCCGGAAAACCCTGTACTTTTTCCCTTTTTTTCGTCAGTTTGCCGATTGCTTTTCCGGCGGTTCTATGTTACAATCCCGGAAGCTTTTCCGGCAAACAAAAATGCAATTTGCCTGCCCCGCTTTCCGGTGAGGCAGGCAAACCTATCTCAAAACCCTTTGGAGGTCTGATTCCCATGAAGAACGTCAATAAGCGCAGGGAGGAATACAAAACCCTGATTCTGATTCCCTTTTTTGCGCTCGGCATGGCCCTGTCCTACAATCTGTTCGTCTTTCCCAACAGCTTCGCGCCCTCCGGCGTCGGCGGCATCGCAACCATGGTGCAGTACGTGTTCAAGTTTAACGCGGGCTACCTGAACATGGCAATCAACGTCCCCATCCTGATTGTCGCATGGAAGCTGGTGGATCGGGAATTCGTCATCAAGACCGGCCTGTTTACTCTCTGCTTCTCGGGCTTTCTGATGCTCTTTGAGCACGTGGATTTCAGCCGGTTCTACTACCTGACCGCGAACGGCACCAGCAAGATCCTCGGGCCGGTGGCGGCGGCTGTGGTGAACGGCACGTTCTATGGGCTGGCGCTCCGGGTGCATGGCAGCTCCGGCGGCACGGACGTGGTCAGCTTCTGCATTCGCCATTATCACCCCGAGTACAACGTCACGTGGATCAGCTTCGTGCTCAATGCCATCATTGCCTGCGTTTCTTACGTCGTATACGGCTATCAGTTCGAGCCCGTGATCTGCTGCATCGTCTATTGCTTCGTCCTGACCGCAATGGGCAATCGGGTCCTGCAGGGCGCGCAGTCGGCTCTGAAATTCGAGATCGTGACGGAAGACCCCGAACAGCTTGCGGGGGATTTGATGCAGGAGCTCAAGCACGGCGTTACGATGGTTCCGGCGGAGGGCGCTTACACCCGCGAGCGGAAGAGCCTTGTGATCTGCATCGTCAACAAGCACCAGATCGCGGACGTGAAGAAGATTATCGGCCACTATCCAGGCAGCTTCGCCTATATTTCCTCGGTTTCTCAAACGCTGGGCAATTTCGTGAAGATCAAATAAAAAAGCGTTCCCCTGCCGGTGCTTCTGTCGGCAGGGGAACGTGTTTTTACTTTTGAATGCCTTGCCGGAAGGCGGCAAGGACGGCATCCTGCGCCTGACACATGACCAGTGCGGCATAGCGGTCGCTTGTGACCACCTGCGCGGCCTCCGCCTGCGCCACCTGCTCGGGGGCGTAGTTTTTGTAGAGCTTCACCCGTTCGGCAACGTGGGTCTCCAGACTTGCCTTCAGCGCCGGCAGGTCGGCGGGGTCCTTGACCGCCACGACTGCCAGCTCCGAGGCGGAGCCGTCGGCGGCGTAGGCGAGGAAATAGCCTGCCACCTTGTCATATTCAAACGTGGAGAGGTATTCAAAGAGCGTCGCGGCGTCGGTGTCGCTGCTGCTGACCCGCAGAAGCTTCGGCAGCGAGGGGTCGGCAGCCTCCATCGCCTTGCTCAGATCGTACATACTCACCGGCAAGGCGGCCTCTGTTTCCGTGGACGCACCGCTCGTCGTCTCCGGCGGCACTGCGGTGTCGGAGGAGGCTCCGGTGCTCGGGTGGTCACAGCCGCTCAGGAGCAGAACGGCCAGCAGGAGCAAAATGGCAATTCGTTTCATCATCCGGTTCTCCTTCCAACTTAAGGAAGATCCTCGTTTTCGTCGTACCCCCCTGATTCAATGTCCCCAAAGGCATCCTCTACGGCCTGATTGAGCTGTTCGTATGCCTCATCGGGAAGCTTGATTTCCGGCTCCGGGTCGTCGCAGCCCTGCTCGTACCAGTTCAGGGAGATTGCCACCAACCAGCCCTTCTCCGCCGGCATCCAGCTCCAGTGCATGTACAGCTCGTTGCCGTAATCGGAGTAGTCCAGACGGTTTTGCACGTTGTTGAGCATCTCCTGAACGATCTGTGCTTCTTTTTCGCCAAAGTCCTCCTCGAACCGCAGGGCAAGCAGACTGTCGCGATTGTCGAGGGCTTTCCGCAGGGCGGCGGGGACGTGATAGATGTCCTTTTCTACCTTCGATTCGCGCACGGCGTAGCAGAATTCCGCACTGGTGGCAGCGGGGAAGAAGTCCTGATTCCAGCTCTGGCTCATCTGCTGCATGGAGTCGGTCAGGTTGAAGTGGGAGAAATCTCCCTGCCCGGCGTCGGAGTAGATATCGGTGTGATACCAGCCGCCGTCGAGCTGCACCAGATCCCAGGAGTGATAGCGCTCGGAATTGTGGACGACCATGCAGGGGATGTCCAGCATCTGCATGAACAGGCGGAAGGTCGTCGCGTAGCCCACGCAGACGGCGTTGTGGTATTTCAGCACGCCGTAGGGATTGTCACAGTCCGCCTGCGTGTTGGGAATGACCAGAAGCAAACCGTTGTCCGACGAAAGATTCTTCGTCATCCATAAGTACACAGCCTGTTCTTTCTCATAGTCGTCCATGTCCTCCTGAATGATCTGCTCCAGAACCTCGGAGGCCATATCGAGCGTTTCCTTCTGCTTATCGTCCAGTCCGGAGCGGTCGCCGCTGTGATAGGCGTCCGAGATCGGCAGCGTCGAACGGATCGTGTATTCGTTCGCGATTTTCACGTCGTCCTCCTGCGCGACGTCCTCGGACTCTCCCGCAAGCTCCTTCAGCTTGTCGAAATCCTCCCGGATTTGGGATAGCTCCTCGCGCAGGCCACCCAGCGCCTCTTGTAAGGCAGCGTTGTCTTCGCGCAGGCTTTCGTTGTCCTGCCGCATGGCGGACAGCGTCTTGGCGCTCTCACGCAGCTGCGCGTAGCCGAGTCCACCCAGCGCCAGCTCTGCGCCAATCGCCAGAACGACCAACAGGACCACCAGTATTCTTGTTTTTTTCACATCAATTCCCTCCTTTTTCCTGCGCCGATGATGGCGCATATCCTATTAGACGCACAAAACGGAAAAAGGTTGCAGGCAATTTCAAAAAAAAGTGTGATTTCATTATCCTGCCGATCCTATTGAATTTCCCAATCAGGCATGATATAATGAGGGCAATCGAAAGCATCACAATGCCAAGCCGCCCCGGATCGGGCGGGAGGACCCCCGATTTGCAGAGAGAGGAGTGTCAGCAGATGATTCAACGCTATCAATGTGCATCCTGCGGAAAGCGCTTCGACGTGGAAAAGAACGACGTTTGCCCGCGCTGCGGCGCTGCGGTCTCGCCCTCCGTGTTGACTCGCATGGAACGAAAGCAAACCGCAGAGCGGCTACGGGCAGAGGGAAAGCTGAACTATGATGACCACTGCCATGAGGACGATGCGTGGGGCGACAGCTACGGCAAGGATGCACACCGCACTGCCGTCAAGAGCCACGAGGCGAAGCTTCGGGCCGACTATGCCGCCCACAAGTCGGTAGACAACCCCACCAGGCTGTCGAACGCCAATCCCGCCCGCCTTTCCAATGCCGCCCCCGCCTCAAAATCCGGCGAGACTGGTGCCGAACGGCCCAACGAAGCCCCGGTCGCACATGCGCCTGCGCGCAATCCAAGCGTCCGCAAGCGGTCCGGCGGCAGCCATTTCCTTGTGTGGGTCTTCATTGCGTGGGCCGTCTTCATTTTGTTCCGCGCCATCATCGGTTTCTTTGGCAACGTGAATGAATTCGGAGATTTTATGGACGATTTCGCCTTCTTCTTCTCCTGACCCCCGCTGTGTGCCTGAAACAACCATGGAGCCTTTGAACGGAAACAATACGCCAAACACCGTAGACATAAAAAGGAGGAATGATTCCATGTCCCAATCCGAAAATGCCGCCGTGCGCGGTCTGATGCAGTTTTTGCATTCCAGCCCGACCGCCTTCCACGCCGTGGAGAATCTGCGCCAGATGCTTCTTGCCGAGGGCTTCACCGAGCTGCCCGAGAGCGCGCGCTGGGCGTTGAAGCCCGGCGGCGCCTACTTCACCACCCGCAACGGCTCCAGCATTCTGGCCTTCCGCATCGGAACCGATCTCTCGGAGCCCAGCTTCTCCCTGACCGCCTCCCACTCGGATTCTCCCTGCTTTAAGATCAAGGAGAACGCGGAGCTCCGCGTCCGCGACCGTTATGTGCAGCTCAACACCGAGGGCTACGGCGGCATGATCTGCTCCACCTGGCTGGATCGTCCGCTGGGCGTGGCGGGCCGCGTCCTGGTGCGGCAGAAGACCGAGGCCGGGGAGCGGTATGAGACCCGGCTGCTCGACTTTGGCCGCGACCTTGTGATGATCCCCAACGTGGCGATTCACATGAACCGCAAGATCAACGACGGCTTCACCTTCAACAAGCAGATCGACATGGTTCCGCTGTTCGGCTCCGGCAAGCTGGAGAAGGGCGCCTTCCGCCGGATGGTTGCCGCCGAGCTGGGCGTGGATGAGGCGGACATCATGGGCAGCGACCTCTTCCTCTACAACCGCATGGCCCCCACGGTCTGGGGCGCGGAGAACGAATACGTCTCCGCCGGTTGTCTGGACGATCTGGAGTGCGCCTACGGAACCCTGCGCGGCTTCCTGCGCGGCAAGCATGAGAAGTCCATTCAGGTCTGGTGCTGCTTCGACAACGAGGAGGTCGGCTCCGGCACCAAGCAGGGTGCGGATTCCACCATGCTCGAGGACGTGCTGCGCCGGATTGCGGGGGGTCTGGGCTTCGACGATGAGGACTACCGCTGCATGACGGCGCGGAGCTTCATGCTCTCCTGCGACAATGCCCATGCGGTGCATCCCAACCATCCTGAGAAGACCGACGCCACAAACTGCACCTATATGAACGAGGGCATCGTCATCAAGGGACACGCCGGGCAGAAGTACACCTCCGACGCCGTCTCCGTCGCCCTGTTCCGGGGCGTGTGCGAGAAGGCGGGGGTGCCGGTTCAGTTCTTTGCCAACCGCTCCGACGAGAACGGCGGCTCCACGCTGGGCAATATCGCAATGGCCCACGTCTCCATGAACACCGTGGATCTCGGCCTGCCCCAGCTTGCCATGCACTCATCCTATGAGACCGCCGGCGTCAAGGACCTCGGCTATTTAGAGGAAGCCAGCGCGGCCTTCTACAGTACCCATTTCACCGCCAACGGGCAGGGGTGCTTCCGTGCCGAGTAAAAGGGCAGGGAAATCCGATGAAAAAACGGACGACTTCGGACTATCAAATTTCCGCTTGGTCCGGCGGGACGACAACCCAGCTTGCAATCTGGCCGGAGCACGCGGTTTACGCCCACCGGGACTTCCTCTGGCGCGTCAGCTCGGCCACGGTGGAGCTGGAGACCTCGGACTTCACCCACCTGCCGGACTATGACCGCCTGATTGCCACGCTCGAGGGCGGCATCGTCCTGACACACAACGGCGGCGCGCCGATTACGCTCCGCCCGTTTGAGGTTCATGCCTTTTCCGGCGCGGATGCGACCCACAGCGTCGGACGCTGCCGGGACTTCAACCTCATGCTTCGCCGGGACCGGGTTCGGGGCAGTATGGAGACGTTGGTACTGACCGACGCCCCCGTTCGCCTTGGCGCGGACGCGGCTGGGGAGCAGTTCCTCGTCTATTGCGTCTCGGGTGAATGCGCTGCCGCAGAAGCGAATGCAGGGACAAGCGTCGCCGGTCAGCCGTCCGTGCCCGCCGTTTCTGACGGGATGATTCTCCAACCGGGGGAGAGCCTCCTGTGCTCGGCCCCCGCGCGCCTGACCCTGACCGGCAATGCCCGCCTGATGGTCTGTCACATGCAGACCGTCCAAGAATAACCCCTCGGCAGCGGCGACCGCCGTGCGCCACGCGCCGCGCGGGATCAAACAATGAACCAATGAAAGGAGCTTCCCAAATGACGCAGGAAACCATGAAGAAAATCTTTCAGGATACCGATTTTGTCCACACCAGCGGAACGCAAGAGGAGCTTCGCGTTGCCGAATATCTGAAGGCACAGTGCGAGGCGCTGGGCGTTCCGGCTCGGATCGAGGCATTCCCCGTCGCCATGGCGGAGATCGAGGAGGCCCACGTCTACGCCGACGGGCGGGAGATTCCCTGCAAGGGCTTCTTCTGCTGCGGCAGCGGCGAGATTGAGGGCGAGCTCTATTATATGCCTGCGCAGGACCCGGTCTCCATTGCCGGGGCAAAGGATAAGATCGTGCTGATGGACACCTCTGGCATCGGCTTCTTCGGCTATCAGGATCTGATGAAGGCCGGGGCCAAGGGCATTCTCTTCCAGTACGGCAACGTCCACTACCCCGTGGACGACATTGACGAGCGGGATCTGCGCGCCGCCGTGGTGGGGGAGGAGCGCAAGGTGCTCTGCGCCATGCTGCACACGGCCTCCGCCGTCGAGCTGCTGCGCAGCGAGACAAAGCGCGTGAAAATCGTGATCCGCCAGCGGGAGTTCGAGGGCGAATCGCATAACGTCATCGCGGAGCTGCCCGGCAAGCGGGACGAATGGATTGCACTGACCGCCCACTACGACACCACGGCCCTGTCCCACGGCTCCTATGACAATATGAGCGGCTGCGTCGGGATTCTCGGCGTGCTCGAAGCCCTGAAAGCGCAGGAATTGAACTACGGTCTGCGGCTGATCTTCTGCGGCAGCGAGGAGCGCGGTCTGCTCGGCTCCAAGGCCTACGTCCGCGACCATGAGGCGGAGCTGGAAAAGATCGCGCTGGACGTGAATCTGGATATGATCGGCACCTGGCTGGGCAAGCTGATTGCCAAGGTCTCCGCCGAGGACAAGCTGGCGGGCTACCTCTCCTACATGGCCGCCGAGCTGGGCTGCCCCATCCATGCCACCGTGGGCGTCTATTCCAGCGACTCCACCCCCTTTGCTGACAAGGGCGTGCCGTCCCTGTCCTTTGCGCGGCTGGCCTCTCCCAACGCCGCCCCCATCCACTGCCGCTATGATCTGCCCGAGGTGCTGTCTATGGCGCAGATGGAGAAGGACGTTGCCTTCATCGCGGAGTTCACCCGCCGCATGGCGGCCTCCGCCGTCTGCCCCGTTGCAAGAGAGATCCCCGAGAAGGTCAAGACGGAGCTGGATGAATACCTGTTCCGCAAGCGCAGAAAGAATTAATCAGTTTTGAATCATAGCTTTTGGGAACACAGGCCCCGGAAGGCGCGGCCTTCCGGGGCCTGTGTTCCATGTTGCCCTTCCCGCCGACGCACATCCGCGCAACGTAGATAATATGAAGTGACTCCCGACTTGCAAAACGTGGATTTACCTGTCATAATGTGAATAGCCAAACCCACAAATACAGGAATTACCACAAACAAGGGGGAGTCACCGTGAGTAGTATAACCTATATTGGGC
>CACXHI010000187.1 GCA_902767395.1 Oscillospiraceae bacterium | reverse complement strand
GGGTCAGGCGGTTGGCCTCGTTCCCGATGTCGGAGACAAATTCCCGAACCTTCGCGGCATCCATATCGTTCTGGAGGATGGAGTCCGAAAGCAGCTTGATCGAAGCGAGCGGCGTTTTCAGCTCGTGGGAGGCGTTGGAGACGAACTGCTTGCGCACCTCCTCGGATTGATTCAGCCGCTGCGCCAGCTCGTTGAAGGCCACACCCAGCCGGGCCAACTCGTCGTGGCCGCGTTCAGGAAGGCGCACCGAATAGTCCCCGCCATGCATTTTGCGGACGGAGATGAAGAGCTTCTTCATGCGCCGGGAAAAGAGAATCGAAATCAGAATGGAGACAAGAAGCACCAGAATCTCCATGCCGATTGAGATCCAGAAAATGTTCCGTTTCAGGCTTGTAATCAGCGCTGCCTGCTCGGTGTTCCGCTCCACCAGATAGACCGCACCGATGATGCGGTTGTAGGACACGATCGGCATCCCGGCCTTCGAGAGAATCTGCCTGTCCTCGAAGCGGATGTGTACGGTGTCGTTCCCTTCCAGCGCTGCGGCAACCTCCGGGTAAAAGACCAGCTTGTTCTCCACCCCGCCGATGTCCAGACTGTCATAGAGACAGCGCGCGCCGGAATCCGTAACCAGCACCCGGACGGACTGCAGGTCGCTGACGGATTCCAGCGTGGAAGTCACGCTCTGCTCGTCCAGCGCCTCATAGGTGGAGAAGGCGGATACGATGAGTCTTGCCTTGTCCTGCACGGAGCTGCGCCGGGCGGGAAGGGTCAGGTTCCGAATGGTGATCGGTGCGTAGAGATTCAAAAACAGCAGCACGGCGGAGGAAATCAGGACGTAGGCCGCCGCATAGCGGAGCTGAGAGGCATGAAGAAAAAACGAAACGGGATGATCAGACCTTGAAATAGTAGCCAACTCCCCACTTTGTCATAATGTATTCCGGGCTTGCAGGGCGGTTCTCCAGCTTTTCCCGGATTCTCCGGATGTGAACGTCCACGGTGCGAATGTCGCTGCGATAATCGTCTCCCCAGATGATGTCCAACAGGTTTTCGCGGGAATAGACCCGGTTGGGATTGCGAATCAGAAGCTCCACCAGATCGAATTCCTTGGCCGTCAGATCCACCGGCACGCCGTCCTTGTAGGCGTTGCGGCTCTGCGAATCCAGTGCGATGGGGCCACGGACGATGCGCGGCTGCGCTTCCTGCTTGACCGAGCGCCGCAGAATGGCGCGAATGCGGGCCTTCAGCTCCAGAATGTTAAAGGGCTTGGTCAGATAATCATCCGCCCCGTACTCAAACCCCATCAGCTTATCCATGTCCTCGGTCTTGGCGGTGAGCATAATAATCGGCACGCTGGAAAACTGCCGAATGCGGCGGCAGGTCTCCAGCCCGTCCATAACCGGCATCATCACGTCCAGCACGATCAGACCAACCTCCGGGTCCTGCGCAAGCTGCACGGCCTCCGCGCCGTTCGACCCGGTGACGACCTGATAGCCCTCATTTTCCAGATTGAAGCTGATTCCCTTGACCAAAAGCTCTTCGTCGTCAATGATCAGTATTTTCATGGCTGTCCTCCACATCAATCAGATCCCGCAGTCCGGCAAAGACCTTCTCGCCGATCCCGGAGACGTTCATCAATTCGGTTGTTGAACGGAACGGGCCGTTTTCCGCCCGGTAGGTCAAAATGCGTTCGGCACGAACCGGCCCGATTCCCGGAAGCGCGGTCAGCTCCTCCAGCGTGGCAGTGTTCAGATTCAGCCTCGTCCCTGCCGCGGCGGTTTGCGGATCCTCTGTTTCGGCGTCGGGCGATGCGTTCCGCTCGGGCGCGGTCTGCGTTGGTCCTGCCCGCTGGGTGGTCAGAACCGGAACACCGACGGAGCGCCTGCCCAGATAGAACGCACCGAGCAGCAGGAAAAAACAGAGCGTCAGCAGGGGATAGAGCAGCTTTCGTCTTTTTTGCATGGAACTTCCTGTCCTTTCCGTTGACAAGCGGCGATTTTCTGCTATAATTCTACATAGTCCGTTCCTGTGGGCGGCGCTTGCAGTGCGGCATACCGCCCGTGCTTTTTCATATTATATCACAGCGCAGAGGCTTTGGGCAACGGTGAATTCTAAAAAAACGGTGAAAACAATGAAAAAAACCAAATTCTTATCCTTGATTTTGACGCTTGCGATTCTGGCTTCCGCTCTGTCCCTGCCCGCTTGGGCCGAGGCGGCGGAGCGCTCGGAGACGACGGAGGCGTCTGCGGAAGCCACGACGGAGCCGGTCTGGAGTGACGACCTTGCCAGCTATCGGGAGAATCTTCTGGCGGAGGCGCCGGCCTATGAGGCCGGGTCCGATACCGCTCTGCTTCTGGAGCTGAACTCCGGCATCGTGATCTATTCCAAAAACGCCGAGGAGCGGGTCTATCCCGCCAGCCTGACCAAGATCATGACGTGTCTGGTTGCGATTGAATACGCCGCAAGAGATATGGACAAGCTCGTAACGGTCTCGGAAACGGCGCTTGCCGGAATCTCCGAAGCCGGCGGCGACGTGCGTCTTCAGGTGGGCGAACGCCTGCCCCTGCGCGACGTGCTCTACTACCTGATGGTCAACTCCACGAATGAGGCCGGCAACGTGATTGCCGAATATGTGGCGGGCGACATTCCCTCCTTCATCAGCTTGATGAACAAGACGGCGAAGGAGCTCGGCTGCACCGATACGCATTTTGCCAACACCCACGGCCTGCATGATCCAAACCACTACACGACCGCCCGCGATTTGAGCATTATCACACGCAAGGCGCTGACCTACGCCCTGTTCCGGGAGATTACCTCCACGGCGGAGTACACCGTCCCGGCTACGAATCTCAGCGAGCCGAAGAAGATTACCAGCACCAACTATCTGATTCTCAATGACGGCAACCGCTATCTGGCGGACAACGGCAACTACTTTACGTATTATCGGGAAGGTGCGACGGGCATTAAGACCGGCTATACGAGTGCCGCCGGACGCTGCGTGATCTCCCGCGTCAACGACGGAAATATGGATCTGCTGTGCATTATTATGGGGGCGCAGACGCGCCTGATGTCCGATGGCAGCGTGCGCTATGACAACTTCGTGGAGGCCAAGAAGCTTTTCAACTACGGCTTTGACAATTTTGCCTATGCCAAGGTTGCCGTCGCAGGGATCGACCCGATGGAGAAGGCTTCGGTCAAATATGCCAAGGACAAGCGGGGCGTGGTTCTGGTTCCCGCGACCGACGTGAATTGCCTGCTTCCCAAGCAGTACGATAAGGATCTGGTCGGAACCCACTATGAGCTGAATGATTCCAAGGGACTGGAAGCGCCTTTGGAAGCAGGGCAGAAGGTGGGAACGCTCTACGTGACCTACGACAACGTAATCGTCGGCTCCACCGAGCTGCAGACACTCACGGCAGTCGAGGAACAGCCTGTGGATCGCGCGATTGCCGACTTTACCGGCAAGGACAAGACCGAGAAAGAAAAAACCGTTTTGCAGAAGCTGGTTGGCTACTGGTACGTCCCGCTTCTGGTCATCGGCGCGCTGATCCTCCTGCTCCTGCTCCGCAACACGCTGTATCGCCGCCGCCGCAGAAAGGCGCTGGAGCGCCGCCGGCAGCGGGCTGCCGCCCGCGACGCCCGGCTCGTCAGGCAGATGCAGCAAGCCGCAGAGGATGCCCGGCAGAACCAGACCGAGCCTGCGGCGCGTCGGGATCCGGCCCATGCGGGGCGAGGAGACAAGCTGTGAGCGCCCGCGACGCTGCCGCGTGGGAGGAGCTGCGCGAACGCTGCGCAAATTGCCGAGCCTGTGTGCTGGGGCAGACACGCACCAATTCCGTGTTTGGCGTGGGCAAGCAGGACAGCCCCGTACTCTTTGTGGGCGAAGGCCCCGGGCAGCAGGAGGATCTGCAGGGGGAGCCCTTTGTCGGCGCGGCCGGGAAGCTGCTGGACGAGATGCTTTCCATCATCGACTTGGGGCGGGACAACTGCTACGTCGCCAATGTCGTCAAGTGCCGTCCGCCCGGAAACCGCGACCCGCGGGAAGGGGAGCAGGCTGCCTGCGTCGGCTTTTTGCGCGAACAGATTGCGCTGCTTCGGCCCAAGCTCATTATCTGCCTTGGCCGGATTGCAGCGGGCGTCCTGATTGAGCGGGATTACCGCATCACCCGTCAGCACGGACAGTGGCTCGAACGCGACGGAATCTGGTACACAGCCATCTATCACCCTTCCGCTCTGCTGCGCGACCCGCGCCGCCGGCCTGAAACCTTTCTCGATCTGCTTTCAATCCGGGAGAAGGTGTGGGAGGTTTGCCCGGAGCTGTATGCCCCGCGCGGTTGAATCCGATCACGCTTTTGGATCGAAACAAGCTTGAAAATGATGAATCAAACAAAACAAACCGAACGACTCAAGAAGCTCCTGCCGGTGGTGTTCACGCTGGCATGGCCGACCATGCTGGAGGAGCTGATGCAGACTGCGGTGCAGTACATCGACACCGCAATGGTCGGACAGCTCGGAACCGATGCCACCGCCGCCGTCGGCTCCACCACGACGGTCAACTGGCTGATCGGGACGACCGTCTATGCCTTCGGCGTGGGTTTTTTGGCCCTGATCTCGCAGGCACTCGGCGCCGGGGAACAGGCGCGTGCCAAACGAGCCTCCGCGCAGTCGGTTTTAATGGTTCTGCTCACCGGTTGCCTGTTTACGGCGCTCACGGTCTGGCTCAGCTCCTTCGTCCCCGCATGGATGCAGGTTGCGCCCGCTCTGCGCCCGCTGGCGGCCCGCTATTTCCTGATCGTCTATCTGCCCATGCTGCCGCGGGCTGCGAGCATGATCTTCGGCACGGTGCTGCGCGCCGCAGGCGATACGAAAACGCCCATGCGCGTGGGCGTTGGGGTGAATTTGCTAAACGTGGTGCTGAATCTGCTGCTAATCTATCAGACGCGCACGGTTTCCCTGTTCGGCGTCCGCTTCACCATGTGGGGCGCGGGCCTCGGCGTGACCGGCGCGGCTCTCGCCTCGGCAATCAGCTTTACCCTCGGCGGGATCGCCATCACGCTTGCGCTGTTCCGCCATCCCACGGTCTCGCCCAAGGGCTATTCCATCCGACCGGACAGGGCGGTGCTGCGCCCCTTCATGCGGGTCGCCCTGCCCAATATGGCGCAGCGCTTTACCACCTCGCTCGGCTACGTGGTCTTCGCGTCCATGATCAACTCCCTCGGGGACGTTTCGACCGCCGCGCATACCGTGGCAAATACCGTGGAATCCGCCTTCTATATCCCCGGCTACGGAATGCAGGCCGCGGCCGCTACGCTGACAGGTAACGCCATCGGAATGTGCGACCGCCAGCGGCAGAAGGATCTGTCTACCCTGATTATTCTGATTGAGGTTGCCATGATGGTGCTGACCGGCGGCCTGCTTTTCGTCTTTGCTCCGCAGATGGTGCGCCTGTTCAGTCAGGATGCGCGGGTCATTGCCCTCGGCAGCACCGTGCTGCGGATGGTGGCCTGCTCCGAGCCAATCTACGGCATCTCCATCGTGGTCGAGGGAATGCTGCAAGGCGCGGGCAAGACCAAGGCACCCTTTGTCTTCAACGTCATCGGCATGTGGGGCGTCCGCATTCTCGGCACGCTGATCTGCATCCGACGGCTCGGCGGGGGGCTGGTTTCCGCGTGGGGCTGTATGATTGCGCACAATCTTCTGCTCTGCCTGCTCTTTGTGCTATACTATCGCAAGCTGGAAAGGACGTCATTCAATGGGCAAGACAGCCATCTATCCGGGGTCCTTTGACCCCTTCACCAACGGGCATCTGGACATCGTCCGCAAGGCCGCCGAGATTTTTGACCGGGTTTGGATCGTCATTGGCGTGAACTCCGACAAGCGCCGCTCCTTCCCGGCCGACCGCATGGCGGAGGCCATCTGTCAGACCCTTGCAAGTCAGGGCATTACCAACTGCGAGGTGGTCATCTGGGAGGGGCTGGTCGCGGAGTTTGCCCGTGTGCAAGGCTCTCAGTACATGATCCGCGGCCTGCGGAACAATATGGATTATAACTATGAGGAGAACGTCGCTTCGGTGAATAAGCTGATTAACCCGGAGCTGGAATACGTCTATTTCCGCTCCAATAACGTCGCGGTTTCCTCCACGATGGTCAAGGAGCTGCACAGCTACGGCAAGGACGTGTCCCTGTTCGTCCCGGCGGCGGTTCTGCCGCTGCTGGAGCAGTAAGGGAGGCCGCAATGCCAAAGACGGAAAATCAGAAGCTGAAGCTCCTGCTTTTGAAGGACTATCTCGAACGGGAGACTGACGCCGAGCATCCCGCCTCCCTCCATGCGCTGATCGCCTATCTCGAACAGCAGGGTGTGAGCGCCGAGCGGAAGAGCGTCTACCGGGATATCGCGTTGCTGAAGGAATACGGCTGCGATATCATCGACACCAAGGGCCGCACGGCGGGCTACTATCTGAACGCTGGCACCTTCGATCTGGCAGAGCTGAAGCTTCTGGCGGACGCGGTGCTGGCCTCCAAATTCCTGTCCGAAAAGAAATCCTCGGCCCTTTTGAAAAAGCTGGGGACCCTCACCAGCAGCTATCAGGCGGTGGAGCTGCGCCGCTCCATGGTGGTTTCGGGCAGAGTCAAGTCCATGAATGAGAGCGTGTTCTACAACGTCGACGAGCTGCACAACGCCATCCGCACCAACCGGCAGATCCGTTTCCGCTACTTTGAGTATAACCGCGCCAAGGAGCGGGTCTACCGTGGCGGCGTCCGCACGGCAAGTCCTTATGGGCTGTGCTGGGACGACGAAAACTACTATCTGATCGCCTACACGGCAGAGCATGGGATCACCCACTTCCGCGTGGATAAAATGAGTGAGATTCGGCAAACGGAGGAGCCGCGCATCCAAACGGAGGAAACGCGCAGCCTCGACCTCACCCGATATGGCAAGCAGGTCTTCGGAATGTTCAGCGGCACGATGCAGCAGGTGCGGATGCGCTTCGAGAACAGCCTCGCCGGCGTTGTGATCGACCGCTTCGGCAAGCAGATCATGCTCATCCCCGACGGCCCGGAGCACTTTGTCTGCATGGCGGAGGTCATGGTCTCGCCCACCTTCTACGGCTGGATCGCCTCCTTCGGCACTCGCGTCCGTCTTCTGTCCCCGGAGAACGTGGTGCGCCAATTCCGGGAGAACTGCGCTGCCATGCTGCGCCTGTATGAGGAGGCCACATGAAGGATCGTAAAGAGCTGATCCGCGCCGTGAAATTTCTGTTCTTCTCCCTTTCCGCCGGATTGATCCAGATCGGCGTCTTCACCCTCCTGCAGGAGGCGGTCCGGTTGAGCTACTGGCCCTCCTACCTGATCGCGCTGGTCTGCTCGGTGGTCTATAACTTCACGGTGAACCGGAAATTTACCTTCCACTCCGCCGCCAATATCCCGGTGGCGATGGCAAAGGTGTTCGGCTACTACTGCGTCTTCACACCGCTCTCCACTTGGGGCGGGGACTACCTGACCGAGACGCTGGGCTGGAACAGCTATCTGGTGCTCGCGCTGTCCATGCTGCTGAACTTTGTCACCGAGTTTCTGTTTACCCGTTTCGTGGTCTACGGCAAGCAGGTGGACAACGACGGCAGC